>JBBQRC010000562.1:0-4309 GCA_038215215.1 Pirellulales bacterium | reverse complement strand
TGTGGGCTTCATCCTGGCTACCTTAACGGCGGGTATGTTGGCGGATCTCGTGCACAATCGCGGCGTGCTGCTGTTGGCAGGATGGTGTTTAATCTTCGGCTGCTTAGCTGTCGGATTCACGACGGTGTTCCCGCTGCTCTTGTTATCCATGGGGATCGTGGGCTTTGGCTTGGGTGCCATTGAGCTTGGCGGAAACGGCCTAATGGTCGAGTTGCATAGTGCACAACGCGGCAAGTACTTGAATCTACTAGCTACGTTCCATGGCTTGGGGTCATTGATCGTGCCGTTGTACGTATCCACACTGCTGATGCTGGATGTTCACTGGCAAGTCATCTATGCGTCGAGCATCTTGATCGTCGCGCCACTACTCATTATTTTCTGGCCGCGTGCACCGAGTTTCGCTCGTCCATCCGATTCGGCACCTGCTGCGAACACTGCGGCAAACACTGCGGCGAACAACGAACTGCCCGCGGCGGCATGGAACAGGGCGGTGGTTATCAAGCTGGCGTTTACACCTCAAATGGCCGCTTACTACGTGCTGATCTCTGCGTATGTGGCGTCAGAGCTGGGCGCTGCAGCTTGGATGGTGGAGTTCCTGCAACGCGAGCGGTCTCAATCGGTGGCCAGCAGTTCCCTGTTCCTCTCCAGTTTTTTTGGTTTGCTCATGACAGGCCGCTTGCTGGGCGCCTTTATCGTCGAGCCGCTAGGCTATTTTCGTGCCCTGACCCTGTCGCTAGTTGGCAGTGCGCTCTGCTTAACGCTGGGCCTCTTTGGAGACGGTGCCTGGATTTACTTATTGCCCTGCTCCGGTTTGTTTATGTCGATTGCATTTCCGACTGTGGTGGCCGCCGCTTCCAATTTGCATCGTGCGAACTTAGGGATAATTCTCGGTATTCTTTTTGCCTTCGCAGGACTGGGAGGAGCCGTTGGGCCCTGGGCTGTGGGTGTAGTGGGTGACTATGCAGGATTGGAAATTGGGTTGAGCTGCTGTGTCGTGTTTTCAGCGATCGCACTGTTAGCTCTGGGTTTTGTCAAGCGCTTGCAGTGAGCTTTGAAGGATCGGTGTTCGACTGAAAGTTGATAGATTTACCCACGATCATCCGTGGAAATTACAGGGGGATGGCGGCTAGCTTGGCGGCAATCGTGTTCACCACGGGCTCGCGAACAACTGGCATTTTGACAACCAGGACCGGACAATGCGACAGTCGAATCACCCGTTCAGCCACCGAACCAAGAAATAGAGGCGATAAACCAGAACGACCATGGGAGCCGACAAGAATTAAGTCCGCCCCTAATTCTTTCGCCCACTCGGCAATGACGTGCCCTGGATCTCCAATGCGAACATCCGCCTGCACTCCCTCAAATTCAGGTGTGCTAAAAGTGTTCACCATACTCTCTAGAGCGTGCCGAATCCGCTCACCGTCGTCAATCGTGGCCCAAACGACCCCCGGCTCGGTAGGGATTAGAAACGGTAAAACATGCAGGGCATGCACCTGGTTGCGATTTTCCGCCAATCGTAGAGCGTGCCGTAAAGCCTCAATCGCACAGTCGGAGAAATCGAAGGGAACTACGACGGGGTGGTCTACTTGCCAGCTCATGGTATAAGTCCTTTTCTGCAATGGTATTTTGTGATGAAACCGTCTCGCCCCAAGAGAGGACTACAAATACTGCGCCAATAAACACGATCCACGCGATAAACATCAGAAAGTCAACGCTTGATTGTGGCTTGTCAGCCAGTAGCCGGATATTTCAGGCGATTCTTCACCATTTTGTTCGATACAGCTTGTGTCAGATCGAGGTTGAGTACGTTTGCGAGCGCGAGCGCGTAGCAGGTTACATCGGCCAATTCATCGGCAATTTCCGCCAAGTCCTGCTGCTCTCCGGCCACCACCTCGTCCGTCGTTAACCATTGAAAATGCTCCATGAGTTCCGCTGCTTCAATGGCCAAAGACATTGACAAGTTCTTGGCATTGTGGAACTTCTCCCAGCGGCGTTCTTTGACGAATTCCCGCACGAGGTCGCGCAATTCGGAGACGTTGGTCGTCAGATCGTTTTGTGTTCCCTGTGTCATGTTAAATCTTGTTACCAGTCAGTTTCGCATCAAAAAATGCTCAAAAAAATCGTAGATGACCGCGTTGGATTCTTCATCCGGGGAATGCTCGAGCCGGTTGGTCATGCCCACGCGGTGCTCGAATCCTAACAGCGTGTTGACCGCTCGGGTGTGATTCAGGGCTTGCCAACGTTCCGGGGGATCTTCCGAGCCACCTGAGACGAGCAAGGGACGTGGCGCCATCAGGGCATGAAGCTCATGAAGATTGCGACCGGCGGCGGTGAGTTGTGGATAAAGTCCGTGCACGGGATTATCCGGGGTGATCATGCCGCGTTTGCGCCAGGGGGGAGGATAATATCCCAAGTACCAAGGTTCCCAGTAATTCACATTCGGGCGGCTCTCATCAAACACAATGCCTGGATCTGACCAGGCGGCACATGCAAACTTATCAAACAAACAAGCGGCGAACATGGCCCACTTGCCTCCAAACGAATGGCCGACGATACCGATCTTCTTCTCGTCTACCTCGGGCCGAGCAGCCAAGACATACCAAGCGTTGGCGGCAGCACAACCCAACATCGACAGAGGTTGAACCTGAGCGTTCTCCAGCGAGGGGTAGTACAGCGAAAAAGTTTGGGCTGCAGTGGCTTCGGTAGTTCCAAGCGACAGCACCACAAAACCACGTCGCGCCAATTGCAGGCCAAAATCACGAAACTCTTTGCCGACGCCAATAGAAGTCTCCGGTTCGTAATAAACCGTCATGACCGCCGGTCGTTTTCCTTCGCCATCGGGAATCAGCAGGTAACCATTGGTCAGCTCAGTTGGCGTCCATCTGAAGCGAATTTTTAACTGACGAAAATTCTCTCGTCTGCTCTCTTCCAGGACTTGCACCTCAGGTTGCGTAATCAAGTCGGGCCATTGTCCCAACAAAGCTTGCCATTCTCTCAGTAATTCCGCACGCCGCGCGCTCCACTGTTCCGGATTTTCAACTTGGCGACCCGCCGTGAACACAAGCGGAGATCGATAATTTCCAAGCCGATCCCACCACGCGGCGGGCGGATCAAAGTGGGGCGCAAGTCGCGACCAAACGGCACTTGCACTGTCGCGACTTGCACCAGCAATCGGCCTGCCTGATTCGTTTGGCAGATTTTGGGCGACACCCACGCTAACGCAGCTTGATAACACTAACACGCAGGCGATCGCGGACCGATGGGATAACATAGTCTGTACCAAGTCGCTACTCTGTCGACGACTACTCTGCCGCATCTTGATCGTCGGCGGGTGGGGGGATGAACTTCGGGGTTGCCGGTTCAGCCCGCTCAGTATCCGGTGTGAACGCGGGCTTTTTGGGCTGACTATCGACGCGATCCCAGTTGTGAAACTCGCGTTGAAAGGAATCCAAGTGCTTGCGCAGATCGCGATAACTCGACCCAAAGTTGCGTGCAACCTCGGGAAGTTTACTGCCAAAGAGCATCAGTGCGATGACCCCGAAGAGCATCAGCTCTTGATAACCTAAGCCAGAAAACATGGCACGCCAAGACCTTAAAGCTGGGGACGGGGAACTGAACAACAGTGGCCTGTCACACGCGTTGGGCTCGTGCCCCACCGCGTCGGCTGGCCTAAGAAAATAGCAGCAAAAACGCACGCCCTGCGTTCACAGGGCAAAGATTATTCCTTCGTTTCGCTATCAATTTTGTCCTGTGGCTCATTCGGGCCGTCACGCATCCCCGCTTTGAATTCGTTGGCACTACGTCCCAGATTACGCATCAGACTTGGCAATCTTGAGCTGCCGAAGACCAGCAGCACAATCACCATAAATATCAGCAGTTCCTGCATTCCCAAACCGAACATGTCAATTCCAATTCTTTAGCAATCGCCTTCGCGAATAGAGCCAGCGTAACCAGCTCAACACACCTCGCGATGCTAACAACCGGCGAAAGCAGGTCGATCACCCCCAACGTGGAGGCATCGCCGGAACCGTCTGTCAGCTTACTTCGTTCTCATTATTCTAAGAGGATCGCCCCAAGTGTCAAACGTACCGAAATCCGCCAGCGGCGGATTTCGTTGGAATTCTCTGACACGCTGGGCTTAGGAAATGGCCCCCGACGAAACCATTTGATCCGTTGGCTGCGAACCGGTCTAACCTGTCGGTAGGCGCGAGGTCAAACGCAACGAAACCGTTAAGCCTTCAAGTTGATAATGCGGCTTCAAGAAGAACTTCGACTTGTAATAGCCCGGATTGCTCGGATCTTCCTCTAC
>JBBQRC010000561.1:0-4315 GCA_038215215.1 Pirellulales bacterium | reverse complement strand
CAACAGCTGCCAGCCGGCGCGTTTGTTGCGCCTCCGCAATCCGGAAGCGTCGTTTCACAACAGTCGTCGGTTGGAATACGGGGTATGCGGATACGCTTCCCAGCCCTGACTTTGGAACTTCCATCGATCGAGATGCCGAATATTTTCCGTCGAGGCCGCGCGGCTCACATGGATTTGGATGGAGCGACAGCCAACTACGTGGCTGGGGCAGGTGTGAGCCCGGGTGCTTCAATGCCGCTGGCGTCGTTCGGCATGAATGCCGCCCCACGAACAACCTACGCGATGAATGCGCAGCCCAACTCGTCGCCCACGGAGCCCGCTCGCAATGCGCCCAGCAGCGATCCAGCAGCGAATGCGGCACCTCCTCGTGATCAACTGCAGCGGGACTATGACGAACTCCAACGTCGCTGCGAGCGTTTAGAGCAATTAGTTCTAGGCATGCAACAAATCACGATGCCTGGTCACGTCATGAATGCGCCAGCAGCATGCGATCAACTTCCACAACTTATGCCGCCACGCAGCGTCGGCCCTTCACAACCCTAGGCTTGCCAACTCAGTAGCTAGCCCGAGTTCTCGGAGCCCGCCACGCACAGCGGTGTAGGCAACCAGACGAGAAGTCCATCAGTGGTCAAGTGGAGCTTTCTCACGTCCCTGAAGTAGTTCCAAGTACAGATTCTGTCGAGCCTGCGGATCTTCTAAACGCAGCATTCTTGGAACCCGTGGTTGCACCACTGTCTGGGGTTGTGCCTGCCCTCCGGGCATGTCGGCGGCGTCGCAGTTTCATTCACGGACCGTCGGAGCTGAAGCGGTGGGGGATTCTAGAGGACCATCATTCGAAACGTTGCGTTGACTCTAGCTGGATGATAAATTGGGCTTGGACTCGATCGCTTCGGTCGCAACTATTTGTTCCCCAAACGCCCGACAAACCAGTTACGGTGCACGAACGCGGCAGTGGCTCGGAAACAAGTAACGAGTACTTACCTCCCCGTGTCGCCGGTCACCCATGCCGCTGCAAGTAATTGATCCGCCGTCCTCCACTACTATTTTCATTAGGTGTTCGAAGATGCATCCTCACTCCTATCAGCGAATTCAAGCTGTTGCCATGCTGGCTGTTTGCATTATGGTTTCACAGAGTTTTGCCCAATCGAGTGCGACCCGTGAATGGAGCGACTCGACGGGAACTTTTAAGATCGTGGCCAGCCTCATTGAGGTTAAAGATGGAGCGGCTTTTTTAAAGACTGCGGAAGGGAAGACGCTCAAGATACCGTTGACTCGGCTATGCGACGCGGATCAAGCATTTCTCAAAGTTGGTAGCAACCCGTTTGAGGAAGTGCTTGCGGATGCGAATCGAACTATGCCAAGCGTGACCTCTTCAGCAAATAATTCCGCGAGCGTTGGGAATAATTCTGCCATTGCAATAGCGAGTAGCGGTTGGAATAGCGACGCGGCGATCGACTGGGATGCCGTCGAAGAATTAGACCTCAGTGATGACGGTCAGTGGCAGTTGACTCTACCAACACCTTCCGAATTTGGTGCCACCGCCAAAAGAGCCACACTGACTAAAAAGGAAAATTTCCATGAGGATCTTCGACGTTTGGAAGTCAATCCGCTCGCGCAGCGGGCGGTCGTAGGCTTCACCGTTAGCTTCAGCGTCCCCAAGCCTCTCAGTCGCTTGTCTCTCGTCGACTTGGCTACCGGCAAGTCCATTCATACCGCCCCAGTGGAGGCCGACATGTGCCCGCTGTGCCTGCTGAATGATGGCAGCACGGCGTTAATGTATGGTACCAGCGATGAACGTAAAGGCTTTGAAACGCCTGACCAAGTGCAACTTTGGAAAGTCAATGGCAAGCAAGTGGTCCGCTCGCCAATGTGGATTCCTTTTCCGAACGAAGCGGAACATTTTGGCAAGAAGAGCAATGCCAAGCTGGTAGATGCGATTCCTCTGGCAAATAACAAACTGTTGCTATTGGGCGGCAATGGACATTTGGCTTGTATTGACGCGGTGACACGGAAACCCTACTGGCACACTCGCCTCTCGGGCAACTTTGCCATGGAAGCCTCAGTGGATCGCAGCTTGCTGGCGATTGTCAACGGTCACACGATCCTGGTCGTCGATCCACAACTGGGGCAGGTGAAGTGCAGCCAGTCGATGACCGACAAGCCACACATGGCGTGGCCGAAGGTCTGCTGGAGTGCCAGTGGAAACAAGTTGCTTATCAGTTTTACAAACTCGCTCCGCGTGCTCGACTTAACGACCGGCGAATGGGGGCAGCAATGTACCTTTACCGGTGCGCCGCTGGCGGCCAACAGTCTGAGCTGCCCGCATGACGACTACGCGCTGATGGATAATCGCCTGCTGGTACATATCCCTTCGCAAATCAAGGTTTGCGAATATCGTGATGCTAAGCGTATCACCACGCTCGGTGGCATGGCTTTTATTGGTTTGCAAAGCGGTGAAACCGGACTGGTTGTGCCCGCCAAGATTCCTCATCCAGCTGCTGAAAAAATTCTTGCCCAAGCGAAGAGCGATCCCAGTGTGTTCCTCATTCATCCAGGTGTACAAGTCTCCATTGATGCATCGGCCGCCGGACAATATGCGCAGCAAGTTGCCGCCTCACTGCAGACGGCCGCGGAGGCCGCCGGCTACAAGGTCGTTAACGGTGCACCGGTCTCGATTGTGGCTTCGATTAGCGGACCAAAGCAAGAAGCGATTTCCTACATTGCGTCGGGTGCTTACATCGCCAATGTATTCCAGTCCACTATTCGGCTCACATGGCAAGGAAAAGATGTGTGGACAACAGGCGGAAATAATATCCCGGGTTTCTTGCAAACGAACCGCAACGAGACCATTCAACAGAAGCTAGACGAACTGGGTAAAACACCCAACCTAACACTGTTTGAAGGAGCTCAGTTTCCGAAGCTACTGCAACGCCCGTCTGGAGATGCCCAAAATCCTAATCAAAGCGAAGCCTTGCTGGTGTCAAAATTTACCCTGCAAGGATTGGTCGATTCTCAGTAGACTGCTGTCGAGTCTTTATAACGGCAGTGGTGACTGGCGCTTCGGAAACTAAGGGACCGTCCGCAATTAAACTTCGCAATTCAAAGTTAGCGGAAGGGCTTGAAAACTAGCGGTCGAATTCACCGGCTGCAGCGCGACGCTGCAATTCAAGAATCTTGTCAACGCGTCTCTTATGTCGCGGCTGCGGCGCATACTTGGCGGACAAGAACGTTTGGACAATTTCCATGGCCAGCTCCGGCCCAATCACTCGCGCTCCGATGCACAGCACATTCATGTCGTCGTGCTCAACTCCCTGATGTGCCGAGTAGGTGTCGTGACATAGGCTAGCAAAAATGCCTGGAATTTTATTCGCAGCCACACTCACACCCACGCCACTGCCACACACCAGCAGCCCGCGCTCGACGCGTCCGGCCAGTAATTCGACTGCCACTTTTTCCGCAAAGTCGGGAAAGTCAGCCGGCTGCTCATCGCAGGTGCCGCAGTCGGTGACCGTTAAGCCATGCTCGCGCAGGAACTCAACCAGCATCGACTTCATGGAAAAACCGGCGTGGTCACCGCCGATTGCAACTCGCTGTACCACAAAATGGGTCATGTTTTGATTCAGCACAAAAAGTCGTATAAGTCGGTGAGGCCACAAGAGGGGACGCGGACGATTTTATAACCCCCTGCCATTTGTTCGTGAAGGGGACTCAAATCATAACCTCGCCCACGAGCATTGACGTTGCGTTATGCGCCGCCGGCCATTGCGATTTACCCAACTACCAGCGTAACCGACGTATCGGGTCCCGCTGGAAATCGAGCATTCGAAATCGCCTGTGAAGCTGCTTTAATTAGCGCTTTGTCTTGCGTTTGACGAATTTGGTTGTTGGCTGTTCCTCGCTGCCGAACTCACGCAAACGCAGTTGCTTGCCGGCCACCCAGGTGCGTCGCAACGTTTGAATGGATGAGGCGGACATCGATCCAGGCAAATCGATTGTGCTATAGCCGTTGTGAATCATGATCGGGCCAATTTCCGAACCGCTGATGCCACCTTCGTTGGCGATGGCACCCACGATGTTGCCAGGTCGCACACCATCTGCATGCCCAACTTCCAGCCGGTAACGGACCATACCGGGACGTGGCGGCCCGGATGGCCGTCGCTCGCGACCACCGTCTCGGGGACCGTCATCAGCACGGTGGCGGGCTTCACCACGTCGCTCTTCGCGCGGCCGACGTTCGCGACGGTCATCGCGTTCAAAGCGATCCGCATCTCGTCGCGGCTCTTCTTTCAGCAAGAAAGGACGCGAGCCCTGAGCG
>JBBQRC010000560.1:0-4323 GCA_038215215.1 Pirellulales bacterium | reverse complement strand
CTTCCGCCCGTACAACAGCCTGAGGCAACGCCGCCACCAACACACCTATCACAAAAAGCAGGTTGGGCTGACGGGAGAGGATGGCTGTCCATAGCGTGCGTCCCGTGGCCGCATCGGCAATCGTGAAATTGCCAACGATCGCTCTCAAGCGTCGTTTCAGGGTACAGCTTATCCCGGTTAACAAACGCATTGTTAGGCTGCCTGAGTGGGTGAAGATGAAGTTGTTGATGTGGCTTCAGCAATCGTCTCCGTTGCGGAGCCATTGGCGAATTTATCACTCCGCCGCGCCCGCTTGGCAGGGCGAGTTGAAATCAATATTTCCAAGACGAGCGCTACCAGGGCAGGGGCGGCGAACCACTGATACCGCGCGGTGTAGGCGTTGATCTTGGCGGTTTCAAATTCCTGCTTGTCGATGTTCGCTACATAGCGATGATAGACATCAGACATATTCACGCGTTTGGTCCCGGCCGGTATATAAGCTGCATCGGTCTCCGTGGCAATCTGCTTGAGAATCTGTCCATTCATCTTGGACCAAACTTGTTGCCCCTCATATTGCACGTAATTGCGTCGCGATTGATCGTCTGGGATACGCGCCCCCTGATCCATATCACCCAGTCCGACAGTGAAAATCCGTATCCCATGCTCTGCGTGAAGCGTTTTCGCAATTTCGACCGGTTTGCTCTCCTGGTCTTCTCCATCCGTAAACACAATCATGGTGCGATGGTCGTTGGTTTTGCTAAGAAACCCGTTGGCCGCGGCGGCGATGGCGTCTCCCAGTCGCGAACCACCTCGGCGCATCGAAGTGGGTCCGACTGAATCAAGCACTTGTTTAAAATCTTCGTAATGGCTGGTCATCGGCACACTTTGACGCGTTTCCCCCGCGAAGATGACCAAGCCCGCACGATCGCCCGCCATTTCATCCAGCATGTCCTTGATCTGCTGCTTGGCGCGACTCAAACGATTGGGAGTGGCGTCTTCTGCCATCATGCTGCGGGAGACGTCAAGCACGAACATGATTTCGAGCCCCCTCTGGGGGACCTCACGCCATGTTTTGACCCAGCGAATATCGAGTAATGCCATGGTCAGCAAACTCAAGCAGATGGCCAGCAGCACGGCTGAAACCCAATGTCGCCACTGTGAACCACCTGGCATCAATTGCTGGCGCATCCGTGACGTGGCAAACTGCAGAGCCGCACGCCGACGACTGACCATCGCCATGGCAGTCAGCAGCAGGCATACGGCCACACAAGCCAGTAGCCAGAACTTTTGCGGACTGCCAATTTGTATATCCATCGTGTGACTATTATCTCGGTGATGCGGGTTACGTAAATTCGCGCAGCCAAGTTTGCTGAAGCAAAAAGCGGAAGCCTAGCAAGGCAAAAGCCAACAACAAAACCGGCGGCAGCGTAAACCAACGAGTGTTGTAAGATTGCACGGCCAACTCTCTGTAGTCTACGTACCGCTGCGCCTCGACTTTCGTCTTTTCCAGACGATCGATTTCCAAGTAAATATTTTTCAACGAGTCAGTGTCGGTCGCCCGAAAGTACTTGCCACCCGTGGTGGCCGCAACCTGCTCCAACGTGGCTTCGTCGATGTTGACCGGCATCATCTGAAACCCTCGCCGTCCCGTGAATGGATCGGTTACCGGAAAGGGAGCTTCCCCTTTGGTACCAACTCCAATGGTGTAGATTTTGATCCCCATCGTCTGCGCCAATTCGGCGGCCTGCATCGGCTCCATCTCGCCGGCCGTGTTTTCGCCATCAGTCAGCAGTATGATGATCTTGCTTTTGACCTTGTCTTTTTGTTTCGCATCCAACGCATTCAGTTTTTCCACGGCTAAGGAAATCGCATCGCCGATGGCGGTTCCATCTTCCGTACGGCTGGTCACAATCTGGGCATTATTCAACTGCGCAATTAAAAACGCATGATCGAGGGTCGGTGGCGTCTGGCCATCCGCATATCCTGCAAACGTGATTAAACCCACCAGATCGCTGAAACGTCCAGCCAGTCGATCGCCACCCGAAACGAATTTGCTCGCTACGTTTTTGATCGCTGTCAGTCGGTCAACGTTTTCTCCGTCGATCCGAAAATCCATGGCTTGCATGCTGCCACTCCGGTCAACGACCATTTCAATTGCGATCCCTTCGCTGTCCGAAATCGTCTGCTCGCGGCCTTCACGTGGTCGCGCTAAGCCGAAAATGATCAACACCAAGGCGGCCAGGGTCAGCGCGGCAGGCAACCACGTTAGCCGTTGACGCAGTGTGCGGGGCAATTCCTGTGCCAATTGCAATGAACTGAAGCGAACAACGGCCTGCCGGCGTTTGGTAAACAGTCGCCATGCGAACCACGGCACCACCAGCAATAACAAGAAATACCAGGGCGAATAAAACATCAGCCGGTCTCCTTCGCTTCGGCCGGGACGCTTAGTTTCGCCCCATCCGTGGAGGTGCGTTGGATCCACCCTGTCGCTTCGCGGACTAACCCTGCGAGCTCTGCGACGCCAAGCTTCAAGCCGGCGAATTTCACTTGATCCGCAGTCCCAAACAGGCGTGACAAACAAGCGGCTTCCGCAGCCGGCATTACCTTTTCTGCCTCGATGATGCTCAATAGCTCCTCGGTCGTTTTCACGGGAGCCGAAACCTGAAACTGCAACTGCAGGTACTCACGGATGATCGCCGTTAAGCGTTGCGACAGCGCGAGGCTGCCATCCGACTGGGTAGCGGCGGACTGTTCCAATTGCTCGATCTCCCCTATCGCCCAGGCCGCAGGACTGACCTGTGATCGGCGACGAAGAATTACGGCGAACACGGACACTGTCGCTATCGAACAGATCACTACACCGAGCAGCCACCACCAGCGTTGCGAGCGAACCGCTGGCTCGGCCATGTCAACAACCGTCTCAATGTCTCGGAATGCGTCGGGCTGCTCTCCCTCTTTGAGCACGCTGAGGACGCGGATAGGCAAGCGATCTGTCCTCAGAATCTGACTCCCTTTTGGTCCAAGGACCTGCACCTCCAAAGAAGGAATTTCCAGCTCACCGGTGGTCAGTGTCTCCAAAGTCAGTTCCCGTGTCCAATTTCGCTGATCGACATTTTTACTTGAGGGGATATCGAAATGGTCTATCTGATCGACCACTTCGAAGTCACCCAGCTTGGTCCCGATCGGTGGAAACTTTACTTGGCAGCCGGCGGTTGCAGTGACAGTCAACTCAAGCTGGAGCGGTTCAGCCACGTGCGTGGTGTCGACGGACAATCTGCCCACGATCCGCGCGGTCGGCTCACCAACTTGGCCAGCGATCGCCAGCCCGCGCGGTGCACCGAAGCAGCCAGCGATGAAACAAAGAATGGTCACTACGCCGCGCATGCTCATCGGCGGTTTTCCCGTTGATGAAAGTACTTGCGTAGCGGTTCCACCAAATCGCGCCCGGTCTCAAGGTGAATCGGAGCCAACCGCAAGCGGCGGAACATCGCGTCTCGTGCGTCACGATGGCGTTGATACAATTTGGCGAACAGACGGCGGTTGCTCCGACTGGCGGTATCCAGCACCACAATCTCACCGGTTTCGCTATCCTGCAAACGTACCAATCACACGTTGGGCATATTACCTTCACGCGGATCACTGATCACCACCGGGATCAAATCATGCTTGCGACGCACCACTCTCAGCATGGACTCAAAGTCGTCGTCCTGAAAATCGCTGACTAAAAAAACGACCGTCCGCCGTCGCGCTGTTCGGTTCAGGTGCTCGAGGGCGACTCGCAAGTTGGTGCCGCTCCCCACCGGTTCACAGTAAAGCAATTCGCGAATCAAACGTAACACATGTCGCGAACCTTTTCGGGGCGGCACGGACTTCTCAATCCTGTCGGTAAAAAGAGTCAAGCCCACTTTGTCATTATTCTTGATAGCGGACATCGCCAAGGTCGCCCCCAACTCCGCCACCAATTCGCGTTTAGTCTGCTCGTTGGTGCCAAAGTCTTGGGAACCGCTGAGATCCACCAACAGGACTACCGCCAATTCGCGCTCTTCACGAAACAGCTTCACAAACGGCTGGTCGTAGCGCGCGGTTACATTCCAATCGATCGAGCGAACATCGTCACCGACTTGGTAAGGGCGCACCTCCTCGAATTCGATTCCGCGGCCTTTAAATGCGGAGCCCCAGGTGCCCGCCAAGAGTTCATCCACTTTGTGAGACGTACGAATCTGTATGCGTCGAATTTTACGAATCATGTCGCGTGGAATCATGGCTCGTTTGGTAAAGCTCCGATTGTTGGACCAACGTATTAACAGCTACATCACGAATTGAAAGATCCCGCTTTCGACTCTC
>JBBQRC010000559.1:0-4328 GCA_038215215.1 Pirellulales bacterium | reverse complement strand
AAGTCGCTGATGTCCAGGTGGCGGACGTGGTGGCGACGGTAGCGTGTGAAGACGCGAATCCCATCCCGACCATATTCAGCCTTGACGACAAGGAATTTCGTCGTCCGTTTCGAAGCGGGCGAGACATCCGTCTCGTCTACGCCTCTCTATTGCTGTAAGCCACTGCTGGGCCACCCTCTCTGACCCACGACTTCGTTTCCGATCGTGATTTTGCTCTACGCATTTTCCGATTCCGCTGACGACTTCCATCTGGGTCCTGTGTCCGTCGGTAAAGTGCTCGAATTGCGTTGGTGCGGTTCGCGCTTGTCCCGCCTATCCGAGCAGGAGTTCTGCCATGAGTCAATTTGTCGTTAATGCGTTGGCGAAAAATCCGCATCCCGCTACCGTCGATCCTGTGGCTGATAATTTGGCGCTGCCTGTTTCCGAAACTGAAACGTCAACCCCCATGCCCGGTCCAGGGCGGCCTTTCGTAGCGCTACTAATTGGCAGTCTTGGGCCGACGTTGGTGTTGGCAGGTTTTGTTGCCGTTTTCTATTACGGGCACCAGAACGATTGGCGAATTCCGAAGTTCGCCGCGCTGGTTGGGCAAGTCGAACCAGCGGTCAACGATTGGTGCGAAGAACACGCAGTGCCTGAGTCTATTTGCGTCGCGTGTAATCCCACTCTATTACCGAAAAATCGCGACTTCGGTTGGTGCTCGGTGCACGGGGTCCATAACTGCGTGCTCGACCATCCCGAGGTGGCTCAATTGAAAGAGACACCAGACGTCTTGCCAAGCGATGTTGAGCGAGCAACTCGCGCTCTAGCAATAGCTTCCCGAAAAGAGAACAACAGTGCCTGCGAGATCTACAAATCGCGCATTCAATTCGCTTCGGTCGAGTCCGTGAAACAGGCCGGCGTTGACGTTGAGTTGGTCGAACGTGGTCCGATTATCGAATCCATCTCGGGCAGCGGGGAAATTGTTTACGATCCCACTCAACAAGCGAGTCTCGCGTCGCGAGTTCCTGGCAGCGTTTGGCTTGTGACCAAGAGTGTCGGAGACAAAGTCGCGCGGGGGGAAGTGCTGGCGGTGGTTGACGCGGCCCAAGTCGGCGATTTGAAAACCTCGCTACTGCGTGCGCTCGCTGAGGAGAATTTGCAAAGCAAGAATGTCTCGCGTTTGAAAGAAGCTCGTGAGGCGATCCCCGGTTCGCGGATTCTTGATGCGGAGGCCGCCTTGTCGAAAGCGCAAGCAGACGTGTTGAGTGCCGAGCAGTCGCTGCGAAATCTTGGTTTACCAATCGACGTTGATTCGCTACGAGGGCGCACAGAATCCGAAGTTCTTGAAACTTTGCGATTGCTGGGTATTCCCAATGAGATTCGTGAGCAACTCGGCGGACAGTTACTCACTGCCAACCTGATTCCGATCGTATCGCCAATCCAAGGCGTGGTGACCGAGCGTCGAGTTGCAGCGGGGGAGGTTGTCGATCCGACTCGCATCCTGCTTGAAGTTGCGAACACGAATCAGATGTGGCTTACGCTGAATGTTCCACTCGAGAATATGGATCAGTTAGCGATTGGACAGCAGCTGCGTTTTCGAGCCGACGGCAGCCGCCGCGAGGTTGCCGGTAGACTCGATTGGATTAGCACTGCTGCCGATCCGCAAACTCGCATGGTGAAGGTGCGAGCAGTTCTGCCGAATGTTGACGGTAACTTACGCAGCGAGACGTTTGGTACAGGACGAGTAATCTTGCGTGAAGAACCCAATGCCATCGTGATTCCCACCGCCTCGTCTCACTGGGAAGGCTGCTGCCAAATCGTCTTCGTTCGAGACAAGAATTATTTCGACAGCCGGGACAGTTTCAAAGTCTTTCACGTTCGTTCAGTGCGACTGGGTGCCGTCAATGGCAAGTTCACAGAAGTCATCTCCGGCCTGCTGCCCGGCGAAGTAATAGCGGTGGCAGGAAGCGATGTGCTGAGGGCGCAGTTACTGAAAAACAATCTTGGTGCAGGCTGCGACTGCTGTGCGAAATAGGGAGAACGCGTATGCTCAATTGGCTCATTGATGCGTCGCTCCGTCATCGTGCACTGGTGATTCTGGCGACGGCACTGTTTGCTGTCGTCGGTGTTTTTTCGCTCCAGCAACTCGACATCGACGCCTTTCCCGACACGACGCCCGTGATGATTCAAATCAATACGGTCGCGCCGTCTCTTGCGTCCGAAGAGATCGAACGTCAGATCACCTTCCCCGTCGAGCAAGCGATCAGCGGCCTACCGGGACTCGATCAACTGCGTTCGATTTCCAAATTCGGTCTTTCACAGGTCGTAGTCATCTTTGACGAGGGCATCGACATCTACTTCGCACGCCAGCTCATCAACGAGCGGTTGTCAACTGTCGTGTTGCCCGCTGGCATTGGTCGGCCTCAGATGGGACCGGTATCGACGGGGCTGGGCGAGGTTTTCCACTATGTTTTGGTCTATGACGGCGTGGATTTTTCCAATGCGTCGCAGGCAGAACGTGTGAAACGTATGACCGAGTTGCGAACGATTCATGATTGGGTCGTGAAGCCCCAATTGAGATCGGTGCGAGGAGTAGCCGAAGTCAATAGTTGGGGAGGTTATGAAAAGCAGTATCAGGTGCGGCTCGACCCTGAGCGGCTGTTCAAGTATGGACTAACCTTCGAGCAAGTGTCCGACGCGATTACCACCAACAACGAAAACGTTGGGGGTGGAACAATCACCGATGGTAGCGAAATGTTGCTCGTTCACGGCGTCGGCCGCACAGTCAACATCCAAGAAATCGAAGATATTGTCATCACGTCCCTAGATGGCATTCCGGTGCGTATTCGCGACGTAGCCGACGTTGAGATTGGACACGAAATTCGTCGTGGTGCGGTTACGGCCAACGGTCGCGGTGAAGCGGTGCTGGGGCTGGGCTTCATGTTGATGGGCGAGAACAGCCATGAAGTGACTTGGGCAATCAAACAAAAGATTGAAGACATTCAGGAGACATTGCCCGCCGGGGTCAAGATTCAAACCGTGTACGATCGTACTGAGCTGATCGACGAAGTCATACACACTGTTCAGAAGAATCTGTTTGAAGGCGGGCTGCTGGTCATTGCAGTGTTGTTCATCTTCTTGGGGAACTTGCGAGCCGGGATCATCGTGGCGCTCGCAATTCCGCTATCGATGCTGTTCGCTTTTTCCGGAATGCTGAAGTTTGGCATTGCAGCCAGCTTACTCAGCCTGGGCGCGATCGACTTCGGCTTGGTCGTCGATAGCTCGGTGGTGATGATCGAAAACTGTGTGCGTTGCCTCGCGGACGCAAACAAGTCTAATTCAGTGAGCCGCAAGGCGCTAGCCGCGAGTTACAATGATGGTCACGAAGAACCGGCGGCTAGCGTTGTGCCGTTCACAAGTGACAGTCGGTCGCGCCTGCAGATCATTCGCGATGCGGCCATCGAAGTACGGAAGCCAACGATGTTCGGCGAGCTGATCATCATGATCGTTTATTTGCCGATCCTGACGCTCGAAGGTGTCGAGGGAAAACTGTTTCGACCGATGGCACTAACTGTCATCATGGCTTTGGCCGGATCAATGGTATTGTCGCTGACACTGATGCCTGTATTGGCAAGCCTGTTCCTGCCAAAGAACATCAAAGAAACCGAGCCGCTTTTGATCCGCATTCTGAAACGTTTGTATGCTCCAGTGCTCCATCTTACGATGCAGCACAAAACCGTCGTGATTGGTTCGGCGAGTTTGCTGTTGTTGACGGTTTTTGGCCTTATCGCACCAAACCTCGGCAGCGAGTTTGTCCCACGGCTTTCCGAGGGCGCGATCACGATTAACGTCGTGCGTTTGGCGGGAACACCGCTCGAAGAAACAATTCGCTACAACACTCGGATGGAGCAGGTGTTGTTGGAAAAGTTCCCGGATGAGGTCGCGCAAGTCTGGAGCCGTGTTGGAACAGCAGAAGTTGCGACTGATCCGATGGGAACGGAACTCACGGATTTGTTTCTGACCCTGTATCCACGCGACGACTGGACGCGAGCCGCTACACAGGAAGAGTTAGTGGAATTGGTGCAAGAGGAATTGCGCGACCTGCCCGGTCCGCGATTGGCCATGTCGCAGCCGATCGAAATGCGGATGAACGAGATGATCTCCGGTGTTCGCTCCGATGTCGCCGCGATTCTGTACGGTGACGATCTTGACATGATGGTGGAGAAAGCCGTCGAAATTGAACGCGTGCTTAACACTGTTCCTGGTGCAGAGGATGTGAAAGTCGAGCAGGTGTCGGGGCAACCGTTGCTGCAAATCCGCATTAATCAAGACCAAATCGCTCGCTACGG
>JBBQRC010000558.1:0-4334 GCA_038215215.1 Pirellulales bacterium | reverse complement strand
TAGCGAGAGGGCGAACGGATTCACCGAAGAAATCTGCCTTTAGTCGAAAAGTCACGAGACTAGCCCGTCTTCAGACTTGGCGCGGCAGTCTACTTGTAGCAGCCATCAATTCAGATTCAGCTTGCGCGCGATTCGAGTTGGGTAGCCGTAGCCCCTCTATTAATGCAATGTGCCGACGCCGTGGCTGCATTACATTGAGTTGAGCGCCGCCAATCAATGTGCAGAGCCCTTGCTGATCAACAGCTTGTCCAAGAGGTGCGCTCCCTGCCCAAGGAGTCCGTCAATGTCCAATACCCTCGGAGGTGGGACACTAACGCCGTCGAAGGCTCCCATTTCGACAACAGATTGTGCGCATGAGCCCACCAGAAGTAACTCATATTCATCGGCGGCGGCGTTGCTCTTGAGGTCTGTGGCCCATTTCTCTGCGTCGGCTTTGCCAATTTGGTTTTTCGACGATTTGACTTGTACTACACGCTTGGAGTTTGGGCGTTCCCAATGAATGTCAACTTTCTCGGATTCCGAGTCAAACTCAATCGTAATTTTCAGCCATGAACGATCATTTAGCGATTCCAATAGCGCAATGACTGATTGGATCAAGTAACCACGAATGCCATCTTTGCCGCTCACGAAGCCTCCAATTCATCAACTCCTACTGTGCGAATCCATCGATTTTACGATGGTAGTCGGCCCCAAAGAAGCGGTGGAAATGTGCTTATCGCAAGTGGCTTGACCACTAACAGAGGACGGCAAACTGGAAAAATTCCGGCTTTCACAAACCGCCGAATTCAAAATTACTTCCATGGCCAGCGATGGTAAATGTCGCAAATCCCCATGCCTGCAGGAAACGACCAAGGTGAACCAGCAATTACCGACGGACATTGTTTGGTTCAAAACGGGGTGTACAAGCCGACGGAGTGGAGGCGGCCTGGATCGAACACACTTTACTAAGCCGGTCGATATTAGGCAATTGACTTGAATCAAAGATGCTCAGGTGGGCGTGTCCTGAGCGAGGAAATGGGCCGGCAAAGCGACTCTTTTGACTGCGTTAACCCGCATCGGTTGAGCACACGGACGCAGTATTGGCTCAAGCCTCGTCTCGACGCTCCGCCGTTTCTGCCTTTCTGCCCGAGCCTTAAGAGATTCGCCCCTTCCTTATAATGGTAATTGGAGACAGTGCGGCTTCATTAGATACCGAAATGACTTCATCGCTTTCGTCAATCTTTCGGAAGAGAGCACCCATTCACTCTCGTCTACCGAACCGAGGCAAGCAAAGCCTAGCGTACCAACATGCCCTGCGCTGTTGGATTTCGCCAACCGGCCGTCTATCCGGTTTGAAGCCTTCTATTCCGTGCAGCGGAATTCTTTTGAACACAGGCAATTTACATGGCGAGTGTGCGCCGCTCACGGCCATCCGGAAGCCGGAAGCTAAGCACGGCCGTCGACACGCTTGGTCTTTTGTTGGCCGTTGTACCTAGTGGCATCAAGGGCTTCGTAAAACTATTGAAAATGTGGGTGGTCAAGTGTACCTTCGGTTGTCTTACACGTTGTCGTCGACTGCCCCCCAGTACTTTTCGAAGACAACGCCAGCTAGGTAGTCCACCACCGCGCAGTAGCCATTGAACGAGCCTCGCATCTCACTTCGGAGGGCGTTCTAGCCAGACCATCAAGGCGCAGAGGTAGCAGTCGTCCAGGCGGCATGCCGTTTGCACGCTCGTATTGATTGCACCTAACCATTTTTTTCACTCATTGGGAGCCGGTCCGGGCGACCGCTACAACTAAAGGGAGAAACCTATGTCAGATCCGAGGAACGTGGCTCACGATAAGACGGTTCAGCAGGAGAAGAAAAACCACAGTGAAGAGATCGTGCCCGGGGCTATCGAGACTCCGCAGCCGGGGAAGAAGCCGACCCTTGAGAAGCTCGGTGGCGAGACCGAGAGTTACCAGCAGCATGCCCAGCACGGCGACAACTCGCCTGAATAAATTGGCAGGGGAATCTCCGCTGAGACGTTGCTTCGCCGTTGGAAATGCTGATCTACGCTTGCGTTTAGCGGCGACACGTTTCATCCGTGACGAATAGAGACACCAAAAAATGTGGCAGCTGACCGACCAGCTAGATTTGTGGCCTTCCATAATCTCGCCTTCTTCGCAATGAATCCCACTCGCGGTCTCATCGTTGCACTGATTTCCCGCCCACTTTGCGCTGTATGGACAGAGTGGCGCACAAAGCTGACCATCGACGAAAGAGTCAACATGCAACGTTCTCAAAGCAGACGCGGTTGATATCAAGCATTCGCGCCGTTTGATTGTGGGGGTTGCGCGCAGTGTACGAAACTTCTGGGAACGCCTCAGCGGTCGATTCTATGGCTGGAAACTCCCCCGACCGTTTGCAAGCCCGAATCGCTCCCGATCGGCGTGCTCTGCGACCGCCACCACCCATGGTCATCTGGTCGAATTGCTACGCGCATAATCGTGGCAAAAATCCGATTCAAACGCTCTGGGGTAGGGGCAGTGCGCCTACACGCCATCAAATCACATGTTTTCGAGCGCCTTAAGGCTCACAATCGATGGCCGAACGATACCCTGACGCTTTCAACCAAGCACTTCAGGCCATTCTATTTTGTGGTTGGCCGTTGGTCCAGACGATCTCAAGTTCATCGCTGCTGAACTTGAGTCTCCCCTTATTGCCTTGGTGTGCCGCCAAGGCTTCCTGCGAAAGTCCCGTCGGGTTTTCAAAGACCTGGCCGTTGGATGCGAAGTACCACACTGATTTTTCCAGGTGACGCGTTGCGATCCAGTACTTCTGCATGTAGTACAGACCGACCGGACCCTTCGCAGTGATCTCAGCTTTGGGTGTTGACTCAGACTGACCCGAGGCTTGAACTACTGCTAGACCTGAGTTTGACGAAGCACTTGGCGAACATGATGCTAACAAGACTATCGCGATAGGCGCGGCTGCAACCATCAACCACAGAATTGATTTTTTCATGAACGTTACCAGGCTCTTTCGATTCAAGAGTAGACCAATAATCTATTTAGACTTGGCGATAGCGTCTGCCTCCGTCGTAGTGTCGATAACTGTTTTTTGAGTTTCATCGCGGCTAGCAGCCAATTCCAGGACTTTGCCGGTTATTACAGCGGCATCGGTTAAAGAAGCGTCAAGTAAGACTTGAATCATCTCGACATTTTGATTGCAGACCTTGCCCATTAGTCCATAAGATTTTGATTTGAGGGTCATGAAGGCATTTAGCTGTTCGTTCTTACTGATCATCGCGGCTGCATCAAGTTTTTTCGCGGCCAATTGGAATTGCGCAGCAGTGTTTGTAAACTGCGTGATCAAATTTCCACTCAATTCACTTCTTTCTTTTCGAAAGACCTCAACTCCCAGTTGGTCAAAGTCGTTAAGCATCTGCTGGAAGGCAGGAACAACGAGTTGGTTTTGCTTGTTCGCCTCGTCTAATGCAGCGTCGGATTCTTTCAACAAAAGATCGACTTTCGGATCGGAGCTAGAACTGGCAATTTTTTGGATGCCACCGAACATCTTTAATCCGCCACCTACAATGGCGACCGCTGCAACAATTACAATGATCGCTGCCGTAAGTGGAGAGCGTTTCTTTTTTTCAACTGACGGTGAAGACATGGACATGATTGAATTCCTTAAGACAATATTTAGAAAGATGCCCGTGGCATTCGGCGACAAACGCGTTCCCCGGGCTTGACTGAAAACTTCATTGCTTCATCTACATGGAAACTCCGACAAACAAATCGACGTTAGTCCACGGATGTTCCAAAACTCACGAGTGACGACATGCGATACACTCTGGAATCTTCAGTGCGGAGCGGATTACGGCGTTGGCTAGAAAAACTATAACTATTCACCGTGCAGATTAGAAAGACAATCTGGACTTTTGGGGACGAGTACTCGTTTTGACCCCCTGTAGGATTGCGATTATGACGGCGGCAATTCGTATAGCAATTACAATTACGCCTATTCACAGGGTGCAGCGTATGGCCCAAGTTGTCATTACGGGAGCTCCTATTTTGTTCCGAATGACGGTTTGGGCATTATCGCCATGCGTCGTCGTACTCCGGGAACCACCTGTCCGACGGCGGGGCTAATGGGGCCTTAGTTCGCTGCGCCAAGCGGATTGTTTGAGTAAAAGTCGACCCGAGTTTCCCACGGCCGCTAAAAACCGGAATAAGTCGTCCGCACAACTGGCATCCCCGCGTGAAATGGAGTCTATCCGAGATCGGGGCGGGTATACCGCGGAAGGCCCGAGCAAACTGACAAGCGTCGATTTCAGATCCATCTTGGTCTCCGAATTCGCGCTGAGGCC
>JBBQRC010000557.1:0-4334 GCA_038215215.1 Pirellulales bacterium | reverse complement strand
TAAGCATTTAACAGGTTACTACACCGAAGAGGGCGAGTGTCGCTCCAAGGCGTTGGCTCATTGGCAACTGAATCCGCAGGTGGATTACTTGATCGGCAAGAAGCTGTCGCAGCACTATCGCTTTGCGGAAGGTGTCACGTACCAACGGCGGGCGCTCAAGTTGGATCCAGAGTTTTTACCTGCCAAATTTCAGCTCGCACAAGACCTGTTGCGAGTCGGTAAGGACGATGAAGGTTGGTCGATTGTAGATCAGGTGAATGCTGCTGACCGCTACAACGTG
Source organism: Pirellulales bacterium (assembly GCA_038215215.1). Classification (GTDB taxonomy): domain Bacteria; phylum Planctomycetota; class Planctomycetia; order Pirellulales; family Pirellulaceae; genus Aureliella. The sequence continues at coordinate 4,054 of JBBQRC010000557.1, read as the reverse complement.
GTGGCCTTTAATTTGAAGACATTGCAAAACCGCATCGCTAAGTTCACGACGCTGCAGGTACCCGGTTTCGTCATTCGCATGGATGCTCGCGAGGCGCAGATTTACGGCGAGCGGGTGGCCGATTTGCTGCAGCGCGCCAAAACAACGTTATCTGAGAAATATGACTTGCAGTTGACCGAAGCGGTGACCGTGGAGATTTTTCCGCAGCAAAGCGATTTTGCGATTCGCACCTTTGGTCTACCTGGTGGCGCAGGTTTTCTGGGAGTCTGTTTTGGGAAATTGATTACCGCCAACAGTCCAGCTTCCCAAGGCGAATCGCCATCGAACTGGGAAAGTGTCTTGTGGCATGAATTCTGTCACGTGATTACGCTGCAGAAGACTCAGAATCGCATGCCGCGTTGGCTCAGTGAAGGGATTTCCGTCTATGAAGAACTGGAGCAAAACGCGAGTTGGGGTCAGAGTCTGAATCCGCTGTATTGCAAGATGCTGCAAAGCGAGGACTTTGTGCCGCTGTCGCAGTTGAGCGGAGCTTTCTTGCAACCGAAGAGTCCGTTGCACCTACAATTCGCTTATTTCGAATCGTCCCTGGCGGTGCGTTACTTAGTTGAGGCGCATGGTTTGCCCTTGCTGAACAAATTGCTGGTGGATCTGGGTGTTGGGGTGCCTATCGAAGACGCGTTCGCGCGGCTCTATGGAGACCCAGCGGCCCTCGACGCTGGCTTTGCGGAATACGTCAAACGGCGGGTTGCAGCCTTCGCGCCCAAAACCGATTTCTCGAAAGAAGACCTGCCACGTCGCGCAAGCACGGAACAATTGGAGGCCATCCTGAAAGACCGGCCCAATAGTTATTACGCGCAGCGCATGCTGCTGGAGCAATTGATAACCGAGAAGAAGTGGCTCGAAGGGAAGGTCGCTGCCCAGCGGTTGTTGGAACTGTACCCAGATGACGCCGAATCGGGTGGAGCTCTCGAATTGCAAGCCCGCCTCGCCCGCGAGTTGGGTGATGCCGCCACGGAATTGGCTGCGCTGAGCCGACTGGTTGAATTGTCCAGCGACAACCTGCCCGGCTTGCTGCGGCTGATTCAACTTTATCGCCAGCAGGCTGCCTGGGCTTCACTGCAGCAGGTGGCTGGTCAACTGTTGGCGGTTAACCCGTTGATTGCCACTGGACACGAAGCATGGATTGAAGCGGTGGAGCAACTTGGTCAGTCTGAGTTGGCCATTTCCTCATTGCAATCTTTGCAGCAACTGGAGCCTCTGGACCCGGCCGGTCTGCGCTTTCAGCTTGCCACCGCTCTGTTTGCGGCGGAACGCTTGGACGAAGCGCGGCGAGAAGTCTTGTATGCCCTCGAAGAAACACCCCGTTATCTGGAAGCTCAGCAGTTGTTGTTGAAGATCGTCGCCGCGCGTCAGGCACTCGTCGCCTCGGCCTCAATGGGTGAGTTGCAGGTGACTCCGCCTGACTTGACACAGTCTCCGCCTGCGCCCCTACGAAAGGAAGCCGGACTATGAAGAAAGCTGTCTTATGGGTGCTGGCAATTCTGCTGGTCGGTTCCGTAGCGGTCGCCATGCAGCGAGGTTACGGCGGCAGGCGAGGTTATCGTGATACGACGGATCGGCGTGGAGTGCCCAGCTGGGAGGTCAATCCGAATTTTAAACACGACGTCTTCACCTTTGCCCGCGTCCGCTACGATTCTTATGGCCGCGGTGGCGGTTGGGCGACCGACTATCCAGACAGCGACTTGAACTTCTCGTTGCGTCTGCAACAGTTGACCTCCATGAAAGTCAATCCGGACCCCATTATCCTGGACCTGACCGATCCGACACTGTTCGATTATCCCTTCCTGTACATGATTGAACCGGGTGGGATCATGTTGAGCCAGCCGGAAGCGGCCGCGCTCAGAAAGTATTGCCTGCAGGGGGGCTTCATGATGGTCGACGATTTCTGGGGTGACTATGAGTGGCGCAATTTTGAGCTGGCCATGCAACAGGTTTTTCCAGATCGGAAATGGGAAGAAGTTCCGCTCGAGCATGAAATCTTTCAAATTGTTTACCCGCTAACGGAAAAACCGCAGGTCCCGTCAATTCATTCATGGCAGCGCGGCTCGACCAACGAATGGGGGCACGGCGGCAATACGGAAACACCGCATTATCGGGCCATTTATGATGACGAAGGTCGCATTATGGTCTTCATCTGCCACAACACGGATCTCGGTGACGGTTGGGAACGTGAAGGGGAGAACCATGAATACTTTGAGGAGTTCTCCGTCAAGAAATCGTATCCGCTGGGTATCAACATCGTGACTTACGCCATGACACACTAAAGAAAAAGGAACTTGCGAGTGAGCGCATTATTGCTCTCCGATGAACAGGAACAGGCTGTGGTCGAGCACCTGCGTGAAAGCCGGCGGCGCATCGACGAAGAACTTTCGAAAACCATCGTCGGCCAAAAAGAAGTCGTGCAACAACTGTTGATAAGTTTGTTGGCTGGTGGACATTGCTTGATCACTGGCGCTCCTGGACTCGCCAAGACGTTGCTCGTTCGCAGTGTCGCGCGCATTTTCCACCTCAATTTCCAGCGCATTCAATTCACGCCGGATTTGATGCCCTCAGATATCACCGGAACCGAAATACTTGAGCAGCGAGCTGATGGCAAACGCGAAATGGTGTTCGTCAAAGGTCCAGTTTTTGCCAATGTGATTTTGGCCGATGAGATTAATCGCACCCCGCCGAAGACACAGGCCTCGCTGCTGGAAGCCATGCAAGAGCATCAAGTCACGGTGGCAGGCAAGCGTTATGTGCTCGAGGAACCATTTTTTGTGCTCGCCACCCAAAACCCGATCGAGATGGAGGGGACCTATCCGCTCCCCGAGGCGCAATTGGATCGCTTCATGTTCAATGTCTTGATCGATTATCTGCCGCATGAAGATGAGCTGGAGGTGGTGATGCAAACAACTTCCAGGCGGCCAGAGCCGATCGAGCAGTTGTTCACGGGTGAGGATGTGTTGAAGTTCCAGGAAGTGGTGCGTCGCGTACCCATTGCTCGCGAAACGGCGGACTACGCCGTGCGTTTGGTGGAAGCAACGCGACCCGGCCGACCCGCGGCCACCGATTTTGTGAACGACTGGGTCAGTTGGGGCGCGGGCTTGCGGGCGGCGCAGACGTTGGTTTTGGGTGCCAAGGCGCGGGCGTTGCTTGAGGGTCGCTCGCATGCGTCCATCGAAGACATTCGCAAGCTGGCACCACCAGCACTGCGCCATCGTGTGCTGCTGAATTACAAAGCCGAAGCCGAGGGAGTCTCGGTGGAGGATTGCATCCGCGCCTTGTTGGAAAAAATACCAAGTTAGTGAAGGTTCGCCATGGTTAGTCCAGATCCCCAGCAGCGATTCGGCGCTTCGCGGCGTTCGTTCGTCGATCCGGCGGCCGTGATGCAGATCAAGAATTTGACGCTACGTGCCAAGTCGATTGTGGAGGGCTTTGCCAGCGGTCTGCACCGCAGTCCGGTACACGGTTTTTCCGTAGAATTCTCCGAGTATCGGCCTTATGTGGAGGGGGACGATCCTCGGAGCGTCGACTGGAAATTGCTGGCGCGAACCGATCGATATTACGTCAAGCTGTACGAGGACGAGACCAATCGACGCTGTTACATCGCGGTGGATCAAAGTCGCTCGATGGATTACGGCACGTTGGGATATACCAAAGCTCAGTATGCGCAAACGGTGGCGGCGACCTTTGCGTATTACTTGACCCTGCAACGCGATGCGGTGGGGGTGATGACCTGCGGTACCGAGAACGCTGATTTTATTCCGCCACGACATCGCCCCGGTCACTTGCAACAGCTCATGCGACTGCTGGCGAAAGAAAGTCGTGGCACCCAATCGCAACTGGGCGCGGCGCTGGCAGAATTGGCCGGTCTGTCGCGTCGCCGAGGCTTGGTGATTCTCGTCTCCGATTTGCTGACCTCGCCTGAATCCTTGGCGCAGCCCCTGGGCTACTTGCGCGGACGCGGACACGAATTGCTGGTCATTCGCGTGCTTGATCCAAGCGAATTGGC
>JBBQRC010000556.1:0-4337 GCA_038215215.1 Pirellulales bacterium | reverse complement strand
CCGCAGATGTGAAACCGGTGCCGGTGCTGTTCCAGCAAGCAGGTTATTACACCTGTATTGGCAGCGGCTTGCCGAACAAGGACCATCGAGGCATGCCCACCGCCAATGCTGGAACAGTAAAGGGTAAGCGAAAGAATAAGCAGGCCGGTGCGAATCCTGCTAGCCTGCTTGGCAAGACTGACTACAACTTTGAGTGGGATGCAGCGATGTACGACAGTCATGACTGGGCTGGACGTGCTGCGGAACAGCCATTCTTCATGCAAGTTCAGTTACACGGAGGCAAGCTCCGCGAGGGCACCGCAGCAGCGCGCGCGAATTTTCGTCAGCGGGTAATCGCGTAACTGGGCAGCGCGAACGATCCTAAGAAAGTGACGCTTCCGCCGTATTACCCTCGTGATCCCGTTTTGCTCGACGACTGGGCACTTTACCTCGACGCAGCACGTCTGACCGATAAGCACGTTGGCGAAGTCATCACGCGACTGGAGGATGAAGGTTTACTGGAGAATACGCTAATTGTTTTCATGACCGATCATGGCATCAGTCATGCACGCGGCAAACAGTTTCTTTATGACGAGGGAAGCCATATCCCGTTTGTAGTGCGTGGGCCGGGAATTCCCAAAGGTTCGGTTCGAAATGATCTTGTGGAACAAATCGATATGGCCGCTTTCTCGTTGTCTGCAGCCGGCATTCCCATTCCTCAATCCATGCAGGGACGTGACCTATTCGCCAAGGATTACCAGCCGCGAGACGCCGTTTTCGCAGCCCGTGATCGTTGTGACGAGACCGTCGAGCGATTGCGGAGCGTACGCACTGATCGCTTCCTATACATTCGCAATTTCTATCCCAATCGGCCACACCTCCAGCCCAACGCGTACAAAGACGGGAAGGAGATCATCCAGGCCTTGCGCGCGGCCAACGCGGCCGGTACGTTGTCATTGATACCGAAGAAGCTGCTGTTCAGCCCAACTCGATCACCAGAAGAGCTTTACGAATATGCCAAAGACCCATGGCAGATTGACAACTTGGCGGACAATCCCGAATTTGCTGCGGAACTCAAGCGCCATCGCGCCCTACTCGATCGATGGATTGTCGAGACAAAGGACAAAGGGCCGGAATCAGACGCTATGTTTGACAGCGATATGGCCGAGTATCTGAAAAAGTCCAATCCAGAAGTCGAGCGAAATATCGCGTTGATGAAGCAGTGGGCCAAAGAAGGCAAATAACACATTGCGAGGAATCGCATTCAGCAGGGGTAGTGCTCGGTCCACATTGAAAATTGGGGTGCGTGTGGCACGGGCATGCCCGTGTGGTTTTTTGTTGTCAGCTTGCACGTTCACCGGTGACGATTTTTCACGAAGGCTACGATGTCAACGGACGCAGGGATTTTCCTTACTAAATCGCACAACTGGCTGACCGACGGGCAAGCTGCTAAATCTCAAAAACCACTGGCAAGCCAGTGCCACACAAAACAAGAGAAAAAGGCAACCGATTGCTCAGCTGGCGCGCACTGCTGCTGCCCTATCTGGACCAAAAGTCACTGTACGATCAGTTCCATCTCGATGAGCCCTGGGATAGCCCACACAACCTGAAACTAGTGGCACACGCGGTTAATCCGCCGGCTGGCACATGATGTCGTGCATCTGCTGCGTGATGAGGGGCATGAAAATGATGCCCGAATAATGGTTCGCCATCATCTCGACATGATGGGAGGGATCCAAGCCAGCGGCCTCAGCCAAGCGTTGTGAACTTTCAGGCGGAACTACATCGTCGTATTTGCCAGAAAAAATCCACGTCCGCGCTGGATCCATGCGATGGGCTAACCGCAACGGTTCGATACTATCGAGCATCGCGCGGACGTCGGACTCGCTCAAGCCGGCTGAGGTCAACTCCGCACGCACTTTGGCCGCATCCTTCTTGCCTTCCATCAGCACGTTGTAAAGGTTTCCGCCCGCCAGCAAAACAAATACGCGATGGTAAGCCTGATCCAAGCCGGCGGTGGTGGCAGTAACAAACCCTCCCAAGCTCGTGCCTTGCAGCGAAATTCGGGAAACGTCCACAAGCGGTAGAGCCTGCACGGCGTCCTTGGCTCGACGTGCGTCGGCGATTCCCTGTTGCAAAGCGCTAACTAAGTTATCCCCTTTGGGACGACCATCTGGCCCGCGGCGGACGCCATAATACGGCAGTTGAATCATGAAGGTATGGATACCTTTCGATCGCAGCGATTTGGCAATCAAACGACCGACGGTCATGCCGCTACCCGATTCGTGCACGATGACGGCCGCCGGGGCAGTGAGCGGATGCCCCTCTACGTCACGCGCCTGATACCACTCCATGGCCACTACGTCATTCAGTGGATCGCCGGTCGTTCTGGGGGAAGGAAAGCGGACCAGCCAATCACCGCAACCTTCCCGTGCGGGCTCCAAACGAACTTGAAATGGAACCGGTTGCCACTTCAGTCCGGCCAGGCACTGACTGGCGTCGGCGTTGCCTTCCAGGCCGATATCCAGTGAATCGACGGCGTCAAAGCATGCGCCTGTTGACAGCGTAACTTGGTCAGCGGTTTTAGCCGCAGCCGGCAACTGCTTGAGCAGATCGAATAGATCGAGTTTGACGTAAGGTCGCTCCGCGGCCGGCTGCTTGTGGTCGGCGTTGGCGATGTACAGCACACCATCTTCAGGCACAAACAGCACGTTGTGCAGATTCGATGACATGGCCACAGGACGGCACATCAGAGCTTGAGCGGAATCAACATCGAAGCCACCATATCCGGCTTTTACCCGTCTGCGAAGTTCGTCCAAACGTGTGCCCGCGGACAGCACCACGGCATCCTCGATACCATCCCCCAGCAGTTCATGCCCTTCGCCGGGTGCAACAAACTGTAAAGTGTCGGGGGTCGCGGCCACACCCACGGCAGAGCGATCCTCGCCGTCTGCAAACACATAGTAGTATTCGCATGTTCGGGGGCTGTTCTTCCAAAGGTTTTTGACCTGTTCAAGCGACGAACATTCCTCAAGCCCGCGGCGCATCAAGGTCGCCATGGGCACGCCGTCCCACTGCCCCTCGCCACGACCACCCATTTCGCCCAGCGAAATCTTCTCCGCGTTCATGCCGCTGACGCTACCAATGAAGCCGGCATAACCCACGTTTACAAAAGAGATCATCCCTTGTGGTGCAACAATAAAGGTCGTGGCGGCATCTTGCAGGCCGATGGTGGTCATATAATCCAAGACACGACCGTGGTAGAGTTTGCCATCCTTAGTGGCTTTGCCAAACACCGCAAAGCCCGAGCAATGAAACAACTCGGGAAAGACGTTAATCGCCTCAATTAAGTCGGTGTCGTGTCCCAGAGCCACCGCTAGAGCTCGCGTTTCCACTTTGTGTCGTTCTGGAATGTGCGGCGACAGTCGCTTGTAAGCCTGCTCCAATTCTTCACGAAACCAGCGGCCTGTGGCAATCGTTTGCGCGGTGCCAAAAGCGTAGAGCACAGAGTCGATACAACGATTGGCTTCCGTCTTGAGCAGTTGCCCGTGCGCTTCGCCAATTTGCTCCGGTGTACCATGCAGTAAAACCACACGCTGGCCGTCAACCCAGCGCAATTCGCCGTGGGAAACCTGCTTTTCGCGTTGGTTGGGTGAAGTTAGCAAATTTGAGGGGGCCAGCACTTCGAGTGTCCGGCGGACCCCTCGGGTGAGTTGCTTTTCCAGCTCATGGCGCGGCACCGAATGCGCTTGCATCTCAGGCCAATCGTCGACCGCCCGTGGCCCGCTGGCCTGGAGTTCGAATTGCATGGCTATTGAAGTGCCGTCGATCCCGCACTTGACTTCGCGTGCGGCTTCATCAAAGCGGACTTGGATATTGTCACCGGCGAGCCAAGCTTGTTCCTCATTCGAAAAACGGATCTGAGTCAAAGCCATCAACGCTCCGCTTACATCGGCGGCTTCACTTCCCATCAGCATCTGCGTTATCACCCGCACTGAAGTGCCGGTACTTACCAGACGATCGACGATACCTGCGGAGTGCAAATGATCGACAGGATCGATCTCCCCGACCCCGTAATAAACCTGCTTATGTTTTGGAACACACAAAGCGATGCCTCCAGCGCGCCGCCGAATTTGAACTGCGTACTCCGGATGATCGACTTCTAAATCAAAGGACTCGTGATCAAATTTGGTAAGTTTGAATTGGACCGATTGGGGTTGGCCCTCAATTAGCGGGATCGCGTGACCAGTGAGTGTGAACTGGGGGGCATTCCCTGACAGCAATTGCAGCCACGGTTCCAGTTGTTGGGTGAGTCGATTTGAGTCGTCTGCCGACACAACAGTGGGTAGCAGCAGGCA
>JBBQRC010000555.1:0-4339 GCA_038215215.1 Pirellulales bacterium | reverse complement strand
AGCTGTTGCCGCTGCATGGCTCTCCAGTCACGCAAGAGAACACTTCCATCCAATACAGGCTCCCATAAAATCAGCGGCTGCAATCCGGATAAACGCTGGTCGAGCAAGCAGGCGACCAAAGCACCGAAGCGAAGTCCCACGATGGCGATCGCATCGCACCCGCTGAGGCTCTGCAATTCATCCAACGCCAGTTGGGCGTCCTGTTGCCAAACGGATAGAGACCTAATGTCCGCAGGATCTTGGCTCGAGTCACCCAAGCCGTGGTAGTCGAAGCGAAAAACTGCCAGGCCAGCCCGTGAAAGTTGGTCCGCCAGTCGGCGTAAGGCCCAATGAGTGCGCAGGAACTCGGGACCAATCGAGGGACATAGCAAAACGCCAATCTTTGCTCGCGTAACGCGCGGCGGGTGATACACACCCAACAAGGGACTCTGAGATGAACCAAAGTGAAGTAACTGCATCATGTTTCTAGCTGTTGCGGCAACACAAAAATGTCCCGTTCTGCGCTGCACCGGCGGCGTTGTCCCACGCCGCGTCCGCGGCATGACTTTGAACTCATCCAAAGAAAAGTAAAAAGCTAAATCTCAGATCGATCGATCACTCTGGGCACCTAACAATCTGTTCCACCAACTAGCACGAGGCGTGGTCTTTATGCCTGAGCGCACTGCGGCCATGTAGGGGTCCTCAACCTCTTCATCTTCTATCTCCTCGCCCTCGACCGTGTCTTCTCCTGTGGCTAAGACTGTTGGCGAAACGGCTGCGTCTAGCATGAGAGGAGACCGCGAATCCGTTACCCGTTCGCCACCTACGATATCTCGGGATTCGTAACGGGGTGGCACCGACTCCTCACTGCTGGCGGTATCCTTATCGACCGACCGCTCTGACAATCTGGTCGCTAACTGTTCAAGTGTCCCCATCAAAAAATCTTGTGGACCAAGCTGTATTCCCGTTAAGGCTTGCACGCGCGCGATGACGCGCATCACGAGCAGGGAGTGCCCTCCCAAACTGAAGAAGTTATCATTAATGTTGAGCACGGGTACATCCAGCACCTCTTGCCATACCTCGGCGAGCAATTTTTCGCGCGCCGTATTTGGCGGCAGAATTTCCTGTTGCACACTGGCGATGGGAGCAGGGAGTCGCTTGTGGTCGATCTTGCCGTTATCCGTCTTGGGGAAGGAATCCAGTTCGATGTAGTTCTGTGGAATCATGTAATCGGGCAAGCTCTCGCGAAGATACTCGCGCAGATCCGACGCGGTGACGGTCTGGCCAGCGGCTGTTATAAAATATGCGACTAAGCGCGCGTCCCCTGTTTGCACTTCGCACACCGTCACCAGACTTTGTCGTAACCGCGGATGGGCATGCAAACGCTGTTCAATTTCTCCCAATTCAATGCGGTGGCCACGCAACTTGATTTGTTTGTCGTTACGTCGCACGAATTCGATGTTGCCGTTCGCCCGACGGCGGACTAAATCCCCGGTGCGGTACAAGCGATGATTTATGTAATCGGCAAACGGATCGAAGAACGGGTTATCTATAAAACGATCACGGGTAAGTTCGTCGCGATTCCAGTAACCAAGTGTCACACCCGCTCCACCAATAAACAGCTCGCCTGTCGCGCCAACAGGCAGCTCCTTCAGATTTTCATCCAGCACATAAAGTTGCGTGTTGGCAATCGGGAATCCAATCGAGATGGGCATGGTCGCATCAACGAGCCTACACACGGTTGACCAAACGGTGGTTTCGGTCGGACCGTACATGTTCCACACTTCGTCACAGCGCGACAGCAACGGCGCGAGCAGATCGCGCGGAAACGGCTCGCCACCGCACAGAGCCCTTAGCGGCAGTTTCTCGCTCCAATCTGCTTCGATCAACATCCGCCACGTTGTTGGCGTTGACTGAAGGACTGTAATACGATGCTGTTTGACTAATTCAAGCAACCTCACGCCATCGCTAACTGCAGCTTGCTCAACGATGACAACTTCCCCCCCTGTGATCAGCGGTAAATAGAGCTCGAGAACAGAAATGTCGAAGGACAGAGAAGTAATTGCTAAGATGCGATCTTGGTCCGCAAACCCGGGTTGCTGCTGCATCGAATGTAGAAAATTCCAGACGCAACCCTGTGGCACCTGGACTCCCTTGGGCTTGCCGGTGGAACCTGATGTGTAGATCATGTACGCGACATCCGCAGCCTGACCACATGCAGGCAAAGGCTCAGTCGAAAAGCGACTCAGATCTTCACGGGCGGCAGTCAGATCCAGCATCAAGGCATGAAATTCAGGCAAGCGCTGGCGGGTCTCTGAATCCACCAGAATTCGCTTGAGGTCAGCATCGTCACAGACCATACGCAAGCGTTCAATGGGATAGGCTGGGTCGAGTGGAACATAGGTCGCTCCCAATTCCCAAATCGCCAATGCGCTGATCAGCATACGCTCCGAGCGGGGAAGGCAAATCCCAACACGATCTCCCGCTTGCACCCCACGCTCCCCGAGCAGCTTCGCCAGTCGCGTCACCTCGTCCCGTAGCTCGGCGTAAGTCAGTGTCACACCGCCAAAGCTGACGGCAGTGCGGTTCGGCGTTTCACTTGCCTGCCGCTGAAAATCGGCCTGCACTGTTCTTACCGGGAAAACGGGCGTCTGGGAAAAATCGAGCGTTTTTGGGAGGTCGGTAGTCTCAGAAAAATCGCGCTGCGTTGCATTCCATTGAACAACCATTTGTTGCCGTTGACGCAAACTAACGACAGGTAACTGGGACAGTGGTTGATGCAGGTTTTCTGCCATCGCCAGCAAAAATGTCTCGAGGCCCTCCATATAGCCTGCGACCGTTTCCCGATCAAAGAGGTCGGTATTGTACTGACACTGCAGTTCCAGCGACCCGTCGCGATGACTAACACCGCTAATGAACCACTCGAAATTCTCCTGGGTTCGCGGTTCAACGATGAGTCGGCAACGCAACTCGCCGAATCCAAATTCCGACTCATCGACGGTTGGGTCGATGTTGATCATTACCGGGAACATGGTTGGTCGACTGGGATCACGTGGCGGCGCTAAGGCTTGCACCAGGCGACTGAAGGTATAGCGTTGATGCTCCAGCGCGTCGAGCAATTTTCCGCGCATACACGTCGCGAATTCCGTTACGGTTTGCGAAAAATCAACTTGTGCTCTTAATGGAATCGTGTTGACGCAGTGACCGATGAGATTCGGGAACCCTAAAGAGGCCTGCCCTGCAGTGGGGATGCCGATGGTGAAATCTGTTTGTCCGGCAATTCGTCCTAAAAAGGCATGGAAACCCGCCAAGACGAAGTTGAACAAGCTACAGCCACAGTTGGCTCCCCCACGCTGTATGACACTGACACCAGCGGCAGCGATGATGTGGTCGTAACGCTGGCTACTAAATGTTTTTAAGGCAGGGCGAGGACGATCGGTTGGCAAGTCCAGCATCGGAATTGCATCGGCAAATTGCGATTTCCAAAAAGCTTCATCTGCTTGTCCTGCTGCGCTCTCCTCATGTGCATGCATTGCCCGTGAATAGCTATGGTAGCTGTCGCAGGTCGGCGGTTGTTTCTTACTTTTCGTCGAAATGTCACGATAGAAGTGCCCTAAATCGCGACAAAAGACAAACACGGACCATCCATCGAGTGCCAGATGGTGGGCGCTAATTGTCAACCAATATTCTTGTGGGCCGATGCATACCAGGCGAATTCGCAGTAACGGACCGTGCGACAAATCGAAGGGGTCGTCACCCTCGTCGCGGATCAACTTCGCATGCTTCTGATCCTGCTCAGTGGTTGTTAATTTCGACCAATCCAAGCGACTAAAAGCGTATCGGGCATCTGCATGAATCAATACTGTTTGGCCATCGCTAGAAAAAGTGGCCAGCAGCATTTCGTGCCGCGCGAATGTCGTGTCGATGGCTGCGCGGAGCGATGGCTCATCGAGTGGACCGCTCAATCGCAACGTGGCGGTGACATTAAACGCGCAATTTGCCGCGGGACTGAACTGACTGTGAATCCAAAGTTCCGATTGTGCCGCTGTCGACGGAAACTCGTAGTGGCTGAGCTTTGTAGTGGCAGCCCGATCAATCTCGGAGGATGGTGTGCCAACAACTTGATGGTCTAGCAAGGGCACGCTTGTATCTGGTGTTAACATTATCGCGGGTAGCGGGAGGCTCATAATCTATCTTTCATCAGGCGAGCTGATATTCATCCGTTACACAACTGTTTGGGCGACCTGCAAATACTGCCCCGGATTGGCAGCATCGGGAATAAACCAACCCGGCTGGCCAGCGCGATCTCGTCCCAACCGTGGCATGGACGACGGCCCATTTGCCGCTCTAAAATTCACCG
>JBBQRC010000554.1:0-4343 GCA_038215215.1 Pirellulales bacterium | reverse complement strand
ACGAAGCCCTCGATCAGCCGTTTTGACTTGCGTTGAGTCTACTGCTCGGCCTCGGTCAATGGAGCCGTTGTGCCGCTAGACACCGTAATTGTTTCGATCGGCAGTACCTATGGGTATCGGGCGACGTGAATTCCTAGCAGCGTTCGGCACCATACTGGCTCGGCTTGCGATTGCTCCGTCTCCCGCCGCGGCGAGCCACGACAGTCTATATCTGAATCGTCGGCTCGGCGTCGCGTTCTATTGTCCGCGTGATTGGGATTTCGTTCACCTCGACGAAATGGGCGAAATACAGAAGGGCCAGTTGTTAGCCACGGACGAGGCTGACCAGAACAAAGCAATTCTAGGATCGCTTGACCTTCCGTTCGTTGCCTTGTCACCAAGGCGAGCCCCGCACACCTGTGTGCAAATGTATTTGGCAAGCCCGCCGCACGAAACAGACATTGTTCACGAACTCATGAAGGCGGCATTCGATCGCCCGAATGCTGTATCGCCAGAAATAGCGTTTCCTGGTCCGATGCGTATCATTCGGCGCGATTGGCAAACCTCGCGAGGTCTGCTCAAGGCGTTCACGGTAACGCAGTTGCCAGTGGAACTGTCCGTCTCCAATTGCATCGCAGCCGAATACACGGCAAAATATGATTTCGAGCATGAGCAAATCAATGAACCACGCCCCGTGACAGTTCGCTCCGTGGCGATCGAGCACAGCTCACGATTTTACCTTCTGCGATTGATTAGCGATGTTTCATCACCGCATGACTTTTCGACATTCCTGGAAGACATCGCGTTGGTATGATTGCGAGGTAAAGCATCAGAAATCGGGTAAGGGCGGCCATCGCTGACCGCCCTCCCCACATCACCGTACATGCGGCTCCGCATACGGCGGTTCGACGAAGGACTTAAGTCCGGAGCGCGAGTAGCTTCAGGAAAGCAGGTTCGGTGTTGGATGCAGCGACCACGGCCTCCATCAGAAACTCAGGGATCAGACTCAAGGCTGGCTTCTCAATCAGCGCCGCTGCGGTACATCGCGGTCGGGACAATGAACCTGTGGTCTCTTCAAGTGAAGAGGGGTTCCCTCGCACCAAGCCGATCGATGGCTCCTCCTTCTTCATCGTTTGGTCCTTCCTGTGATCGTTGGTGTGCGACCCTCAGTACTACGATCGCTGCTGACTCCTGCACCGCCCAAGGCCGCTTCCGCGGGCCTGTTCCAGGCTTTCTGGCAAGCCATACTCCCTGGAGCGACGACGGCACGCATGCCGCCTATGCAGGTCTCCCCGGATAAGAACATAAGTTTTCGCTGCGCAAGCTCGCCCTTTACCTGATCAGTTGTCTGGGAACGGCTTCGTGATGTTGTGCTCACTCGCCCGGCTGTTCCGGCCCGGGCACCGACCGGAGGTTGGTCGTTGACGTTTCTGTTCGTAACCTCGCAGTTTTGGCTAGGGCTTCCTTCCCACCCACGGTCGCCCGTACGCAGTTGCCTTCGCCTAGTGCTTTGCCAATTAGAGTTGTCATTTGGTATACTGAACTCCTTGAGACTCCCGGTCTCGCACAGGGGACTAATCCAATTCGGATGGCACCCCATAAACTTATGCCCATGACGGGCGTACACAACCTGCTTAAGACTAACCACCTATGTGCCGTATCGACTGCGCCGTGAGGCCTAGCCGCGGCACAACGCCCCGATTAAGCCCGCCGGCCAACAACCGATTGAAACCGACTCCAGAACAAAATCTCATGGTGCTGCAAATCTCCAACTGCGAGCGGTTTAATCGGGGCGTTAGGCCACAATATGAAACATGCACTGACAATTCTGTGTCTCGTTCTGGCGACCTCTCTCGGGGCCGCTGAGCGAGACGTAACTGTATTTCGGGACTTCCCGAATCCCGGCTCTGACTGGTCCAGTGCTGACGATCACCAACTAGACGATGGCCAATTCTCGTGGCGACACTACAAGCACGAAAAAACTGATGATGTCATCGCGTACGTAGCATGGCACACTCCAAGGTTAAGCATCGATAGCAACCCTGTCCGGCAGGCATCCATCGAGACCATCACGTCCAGTGGCTACGCCTACGCAAAGACACGCAAACTTGGAAAACCCATTGCCGACACTGTCCGCCACCGCGTCACGTCGATCGACGTGCGAAACCACGCCGCAGCCCAAAAGAACATTTACCGGACAATTGAATACACTTATGTGTACGAGAGTGCCGACGGCGAATCACGATCCGCCATGGCGCATGGCTACGTCGTTCATATCGGAGATTTCACCATTTTTGTGCAACATACCGCCAACCGCGTAATCACGTCCGAGATCGCCCAAAGTATGGCTATGGATTTGGCCTTTGCGGAGTCCAAGAAACAGACTTCACTTCCCAACGGGTGGAGCGCCAGTATCAGCAATTAAATCCAAATAGCGGCGACGACAGAGCAGCCTAACAATCCCGTGTCCGGAGGATCAATCATTGCCAGTAATCGTCGAATCCGAGTGCGCGTCTACGCATTCATAGGCGTTTTCACTGCGATCGTGATTTACAACACTGACCGCTACGACGTTGTGGGACCAATGAACGCCCCTGTTTTGTCGATCATTTATGGATGGCCGCTCACATGTGTGAGTGGAACGATTGGGAGAGAGGATGCATCATATTCAACTGGTGCGTTTCAATTTTGGCGCAGCACATCCAATCTAGTGTTGGCGCCAGTCGGTGCAGTAGCAAATCTCTGCGTGGCCCTGGTAGTCGCATTCGCGTGTTCGAATGCATTCGCATGGTTTGCTACACGGTTAGACGCCCGGATTACTATTGCGTCAATGCTTGGCGCTACTGCCTTTGCTGCCTTTTTCATATCGAGCTTGATGTACCAGCAAGGATTTGCGGTAGAAGACTTACCAGGGTTTCATTCCCGTCTCCTGACGTGGTATCTTTTTGAATACCTTGAGAGATTTGTCTGGGTGTGCTTATTCGTCTGCTGCGTTTGGATTCCCAACAAATGCTGGTATACAATTAGAGATGGCCAACTCTCGCAGACAAAGCGGCAAGACACGTAAGTCGGGTAAGGGCGGCCATCGCTGACCGCCCTCCCCACACCACCGTAGAGGTCGTGCAGCTTTTAAGTTGTTGAATTCCAAAGGTTTATAATGAACGCGATATTGCTACCAATGAACCAATTCATCATTCGAGGGTGAGTGAGATGCCAATTCGCTTTGCTAGCACTCGTCGCGTTCGCTATTCATCGGTTATTTTCGATAACTCGTTGGCATCATGGAACTTAAAAGCTGGACGATCTCCGTACATGCGGCTCCGCATACGGCGGTTTAACAAAGAATTTGCAGTATCTCGATGCCTTCAACAGCGGAGATGCGAAGGCGATGGCAGCGACCTTCGATGCCCGCGGCCATATTCTCGATGGCATGGCTCCCCACGTCTGGGACGGCCCGACAGCAACCCAAGACTGGTATCGAGACGTCCTGATCGAAGGTAAGAAGCACGGCGCTTCCGGACTCGCTTCGTGACTAACGTGGGCGTGTTATGACTGGTGAGTGGATAAGTCACTCAGGAGCAGCGGTCCTGCGGGAGCAGCGATAGAGTTCGGTGTGGTTCGGTTTTCATCCCTGCGTCGGCTGCGCAAACCGCTGCGACTTTAACGGGCAACAATCTTGCGCTGGTGAATCAGCCGAACGCAGTATACGAACCGAAGATGCTCCACTCCGGAGTTAATTGCGGCCGCGCGGATCGGTCAAGTTTTGGCCAACCGCCGGCCTTCGGCGACTAGGCCGTCGCAGAACTGCAGGGTCATGAGCGGGCGATCGACCACACTGCCGTGATTTGCTGCCTGGTCGACCCGACGGTGTCATTCGCAACTAAGAACCAGCCAGTTTCACAAGGTTGGCTGGCCGATGGTTGCGTGATTGTAGGTTGGTTTCAGGTAGAAGTGTGGTTGTTAATTTCTAGGTACTGACAGAGCTCGATAGCCGCGTCGTATAGGCTGATGGCTCGGTAAGTTTTCCAGAAGTCCAACACGTTGCCAGCCGATCGGCCGCGGAAGCACTGATAGACGTTCTTGGTGGTGTGAACACTGAATGAGTCGTCGTTTTCTGGAGGTGTGTTGGAAGATTTCGCGCGACAGACTGGTAATGGACAAGGGTCGCGGGGTATCGGTTCGTCTGGTGAAAGATAAGTCTTCGGTGCGGCAACTACTTCGTTTGAGTCAAATACGGCCTGTTTGCCCCCATGGGCGCCGCATATCGTGCAGTTCCTACAACCACGGGAATCCCACTATGCTTTCTGTCAGCCAGCTGGGACTACGAGCTCTCGATCTGTTGAATCGGTTTTACAGCTATACGG
>JBBQRC010000553.1:0-4344 GCA_038215215.1 Pirellulales bacterium | reverse complement strand
CTCTGTGGGCGGAGCGGCCGGCCAGTTTGCTCGCTTCCGCCGGCGCAAACGGAACCGTAGCTGATAAGGCGGAAATACGTGCGGAAAGCAGGAGGTTTGCGTACTTGGCGGGTGGTCGCTGGCTGCCGCTAGTCCTGGCGTTGGCAGGCTGCCTGATTTTCGTTGTTCAGACTTGGCAACCAGTCATGCAAAGTTGGCTATTGTCAGTCCAAGCGATGTCGGCCCCAAGTCCTATGGCACAACAACGCTTACTCGCCGACGCGAGCCGCAGTGATCCTTTGAACCGCAAGTTGGCTTTACAAGCGGCACAATTTGAGACTGCGCTGGCTGAATCGGCCTCTGAGCCCGGCGGTTTTAGCGAACATGCGCGCGCGGCCCTGGCTGCGCTGGTGGATGTCATGGCTGCGGAGACGGCTGGTCCAACGGCCCCCAAAGTGGCCGGGCAGGCCTGCTTGGATCTCGCTGCGGCAGCGGCCAAATTTAACCTTCCTACCGCAGACTACCTAGAGAATGCCGAGGGTTTTTACAGTTTGGCTCTCAAACGTTATCCTAGTAGTACGGAGTTGATGGTTCAGTACGCTGTCACGGCGGCGCTGGCGGGCGATTGGGAGATAGCCGCCGCCAATGCCGAAGCCGCGTTTCAATTGAGCCAACGGATTCCACATACTGATAAAAAACTTGAATCGCAAGTCGTTTGTTTGCCGCTGGTACTCCCCGGATTCGACAAAAACTCAGCTTCAGCGGTGGCCAGCGGTAGCAAACTCAGGCCCGCAGAACCTTTGGCGAATTGGCTGCGTAAACAGGGTAATAAACAAGCAAAATAGTTACCTGCGAAAGAACTATGGCGAACTGCTTAGCGCCGGTTCAAAATTCATATTCCCACGTTCATTTCCGTAAACGAGTTAGATTTATGTCACGATTTCTACTTCCGATAATTGTTGGTCTGGCTGTGGGTAGCGGGCTGGGCTGGATTCAATCCAAATCAGTCTACACCGGATTTGAAGAACGCTTTTTGGTCAGCACAACGACCCTGGCCGAGTCCAAAGGCGAATTGACGCATGACGAAGTTGAGGCTCAGGCGGTTGGCACTCCACGTGTCGAAGTTGAGGGGGGCGATAATTACGAATTCGGTACCATGCTGCTGGGCGACTCCTTGTCGCACGAGTTTAAATTCCGCAACGTGGGAGACGGGCCGCTTTTTCTGGATATGGGTGGCTCAACTTGCAAGTGTACCATCGGCGACTTGGACAAATCCGTACTCAAGCCCGGTGAAGAGACCATGGTGAAACTCACCTGGACACCCAAAGCGGTGGCGTCCGACTTCAGTCAATCGGCCACCATCAAGACCACCGATCCGCTGAAAACCGAAGTCCAACTGCAAATCTCCGGCAAAGTGGCGGAAAGCATCATGTTCGAACCTCTGAGTCTGGCGTTAGGAGACATTTCCTCGTCGGAGGACACGACTCGAGTGGTCAAGGTCTACTGCTATTTAAAAGGACTAGAACTGACGGAAATGCGTTGGAGCGAGCCAACGACCGCCAAGTTAGTGGATTTTGCGTACGCCGAATTCGATCCTAAACTGGATGATCCCAATTCCATTGCTTTAAAAGGCTACAACGTTACCGTAACTTTTAAGCCAGGGTTGCGGCTCGGGCAACTCAGCGGTCGACTCCAAGCCGTGACAAACCTCCGCGAGGAATTGGAAC
The DNA here is from genome assembly GCA_038215215.1 of Pirellulales bacterium. Lineage (GTDB taxonomy): Bacteria > Planctomycetota > Planctomycetia > Pirellulales > Pirellulaceae > Aureliella. The sequence continues at coordinate 2,638 of JBBQRC010000553.1, read as the reverse complement.
CGATCGAGTTAGCCGTCATTGGGCGAGTCTCCGGCGATATCGAGATCATCGGGGGACCATCCTTCGATCGCGAACACAATATCCTAACCATGGGCACTGTCGATCCCGCGGAAGGTTCGGTGATGCGACTGCAAATTGCACTTCAGGGCAAGAACCGAGAAGCTGCAAAGCCCACCATCGTCTCGGTATTTCCTAAAGAAATACTTGAGGTCGAAATCGGCGAGCCTAAGGATTCCGCGACACGCCGACTCTACCCAATCATTTTTCGCATTCCTAAGAATGCCCCCGAGGGAATGTACGCCGGCAACAGTAGTCGGAACTTTGCGAAGGTCATGTTGCGCACCAGCGAAGATTCCGGAGAATTCCCAATCTATGTGCGGGTGAATGTAAAAAAACCGGATTAGAGCACCAAACATTGGCTGCTTTCTAAAGTCGTATCGGGCGTGCTGGCGGCTGGCAGGCGCAGCGGTGCCTCACGGCGCCCGAGACATTCTAACGCACTGGAATTAGAGATGGGCACGCGGCGCCATCTCCGATACATTCAAGCGGCTTTATGAAATAATTAGTTGCGAACTTTGCATCGCATACATTTTGGAGACTTAGCGTGTTTAGGATGGCTGAAATCGGCTCGTTGAGTCCTTATGTCAGGTTAGGATTGATAGCTATTGTCTGTGGCTGTCAGCAGTCTGGTACTCAAGTTTCAGATCAATCGCCTTCAGTGACAGCGCCGGCGCGGTCTGCTGAGTTGTCCGGGGCGGCCCCGCAGCCCTCAACCGAAGCAGGCAAAAAATCAATCGCAATGACCGACATTCCCGCGGAAGCGATTTCCGAGGATGGTCTGGTCGTGCTTGGTACCGCCGCGAATGAAACTCCGGTCAGCGACGCTTCTGGCAACCAAAATCGGGCCGCGGACGTGATTTTGGACTTGCCGGCGATTCCGGTCGATGCCCAATTCGGCAATCCAACTTTGGCCGAAGCGGCGACCGATGTGGTCAAACAGCGAGATCCAGCGCGGACCACGGCCGAATTGACTGCAGCAGCTTCGACGACAGATAGGGATAAAACACAGTCAGCGGCTTCTGCAAGCTTACCGTCGGCAGAGAAAACGCCTCTTCCTCCGCTGCCGCAGGCTGCCGGCATTGGCAACTTAGCGACGGACGCAGAGTTGCATCAAAAAATTGCGGAAGACTGGCCCAAACCGCAGGCGGTGCTGTTTTTGACTGGTCAGCAACATGGTTACATTGAGCCGTGTGGTTGTACTGGACTGGATCGTCAAAAAGGGGGCTTGATACGTCGCGATGCCTTAGTGAATCAGCTTCGAGATCGTGGTTGGGATGTCGTACCGCTTGATGTTGGCAACCAGGTGCGGCGTGGCGGTCGACAGCCGGTGATGAAGTTTCAGACAACCGCGAAAGCCTTCGAGTTGATGCAGTACAAGGCCGTCACGCTGGGCAACGACGATCTCATGCTCAGCAGCAGCGACTTGTTGCAGATCGCAGGCACCGACAATGAAAACCGCCCGCGCGAATTTATCTCTGCGAACACGAGTGTGTTCGATCCTAGCTTCTGGCCCCAGACTCAGATTGTCGAAGTTGGCGGACGCAAGATCGGCATCACCGCCTACCTCGATCCTGAACTTGCGGCCAATTTGCCCGCCAATGATGTGACGGTGGAGAAGCCGGAACCCGCTCTATCGGCGATTGTCAAGGATCTTAAGTCGAAAGGCTGCGACTATCTCGTGTTGCTCGCTCATGCCAGTCAAGCGGGTTCGGAAAAGATGGCCACCAAAGTCCCGGGCTTTGATTTGGTCGTCACAGCCGGTGGAAGTGGCGAACCACGGAATGTGCTGGATCCGATTCCTGGTTCTCAGTCGCTGATCGCTCAAGTTGGCACCAAAGGCATGTACGCTTGCATTGTTGGCTTGTTCGATGACGCATCTGAACCAGTGCGCTATCAGCGCATTGCCCTCAGCTCCCAATTTAAAGACTCGCCGCGGATGCTCGACTTGTTTCAGCAGTATCAGGAGCGGCTCAAGGCGACAGGCTTTGAGGGTTTGGGGCTAAGTCCAAAGCCGCATCCGAGCGGTCGCGAGTTTGTCGGGAGCGAAAGCTGCGGAGACTGTCACACGACGGCCTTTGCGATTTGGAAAGATTCACCTCACTTCCATGCGACAGATTCAATTGTCACTCCACCCAACGATCGAGGCGCTATTCCGCGCCACTTTGATCCTGAATGCGTGAGCTGTCACGTGACTGGGTGGGATCCCGAGAAGTATACCCCGTACGCGACCGGCTATTGGTCGCTAGATCAAACGCCGAACCTGCTTGGCAGCGGCTGCGAGAATTGCCACGGTCCAGGTTCGCAGCATGTGAAGGCGGAAAATGGTGACATCGACGCCGACGATGCTTTGCTGGCTCAACTGCGCGAACAAATGAGACTGCCACTTGAGCACGCACCTGAAAAGTGCATCAAGTGCCACGACTTGGACAACAGTCCTGACTTCCACGTTGGTGGTGGAGATGCGGCCGCCTCAGCGGCGGTCTTCAACAGTTTTTGGGAACGCGTCAAGCACTACGGTAAAGACTGAGCCAGTCTCGGCCAGCGATAGTTTCGAAACACCCCTGTGCATGCTGCTACT
>JBBQRC010000552.1:0-4356 GCA_038215215.1 Pirellulales bacterium | reverse complement strand
TGCACTGTAGAGTTGGTTAATAGAAGGCGATTGTTAATTGACGAGCCAGAATCACTTGATGTCGAAGTCGAATACGTTCGGGCCCGTGTCTCTGACTTCGATTTCTTGCTTGGATGCCGTGTTGTATGCTGCTGGTATCCGATCCTTGGAAACGTAATTTCCAGTTGGCCCAGGCAAGCCTTCAGGATCGCTCGGATCGATGTTGTCGCCAGAGCTGATGATCACTTTGTATTTGCCCGGAGTCAGTCCTGTTTCGGCGGCTATCTTGTACTCACCTTTGGTGATCACACTGCCTTCCATGGTTGCCGGGACACCTTCTTGGCCACGAGCGACTGGGTGGAAATCAATGGTGCCGGTATCCAGCGGCGCACCCTTAAAAAGCACTTTGCCAGATACCTCGCGCCGCGGACTGGACTTGCCACACCCCACTAGCACGAGCATCGCTAACGTGACGCCAAGAAACTGACTAAACCGAAGCCTTACTTTCATGTCAGCGTCCCTCTTTACAATTAGTGAATAACTGAGGACTCAGCAAATTAACGGTTTCCCACCTTAAAAGCAAGGAAATTCACCGAAAGAACTGGTTTTAATTTGCGGGTTCGTTAACTTCGCGGGATTTTGGTGTGGCCTTCCCACTCGTTGGTAACGAAACCGCCAGAATTGCGGCGGCGGGCCGGCATCGGTGTGTCGTGAAATCGTGTGCTACGCTGCCCGTTAACCATGCTCAGTCGTTGGTTTCACCGCGTAGCAAATAAAACTGCGAGTGATGGGCGTGGCCGCGGCCCACTCCCGCCCTCCGTTCCTCACGCAGTGCCACTCAAATCATTCAGCGAAGCCTTTCTTCGCGACAACGACCGAACTGATCATAGAATAGGATATCAGCATTTTTTGACGGCAAAGCCATAGCTGCGCGAGTCGCCGAAGTACAAAATAGGTTAATCACATCAATTGGTCCGCTGATTCGCAAAGCCGGATAAGCCAAGCATGTTGCCGTTCGTTCGATTAATACTTGCCCATTTGACCATCTGTTTACTCGCTGCAGTCACCGCTGCCGCCGAGACAGAGATGCTCGTCTTGATGCACAATCCAGGGAGAGTAGAGCGTTACGACCTTGAAACGGGTAACCACCTCGGCACGCTGCTTAGTGGCCTACCACCGTCGAACGTCATCTTGCCTGATCCTCAAGGACGTTTGCTAATTTCGACAGGTGTTCCGGGCGGAAGCGGATCGGTCCTGCGTTTTGATCCGCGCGGTGACGGCAGCATGATGACCCTACTGGATATTCCCGAAGGCTACGGAGGGAGGTTATTTCGCGCAACCGGAATGACTTGGAATGCTGGCGATCTGCTGGTGGCTAGCCAGGGTGATGGTAAAGTCAAACGCTATAACTATCCATCAGGCGAATGGAAAGCGGATATCGCTCTGGCGTCGCCAGGCGGAATGACGCAGATTGCAATGCACGAAAAACGCTTGTATGTGACCGACTATGTCGCCCAGTCACTACGTCGAGCACCGGTACCATTGGACGGCGCGATGAGCGACGTCTGGGCGCAACATTTGGCGCAGGCCCCCTGGGGATTGGTGTTTGGCTCCGAGGGCCATGCCTTCTGGTCCACATCGGCGAACCGAATCCTGCGATCGGATGCTAATGAGACAATCGAATGGGCGGGAGCGAGCGGTGAGCTCAATACACCGCTGGGACTTGCAATCGGTCCTGATGGTTTACTGTATGCAGCGAGCCTGACTGGTGGCGTTACCGCCTGGAAACTCGATGCGCCGAATACCGGACCAGCCGTTCGCGTTCTTAGCGGTCCAGAGGTCCAGTCACCCATCAGCATCACGTTTGCGTCGAGGTCTCGAGACTCTGAATTCGCTTATTCGCCGCAACTTGACGCAGAACGAGCGTCCGCGGCACAGTTGGCTCATTTCGAAGCGAACATTCGACCGCTCTTAATCTCACGTTGCCTTGAATGTCATGGTGAGACCGCTCAGGAAGGTAACCTGCGTTTGGATTCTCGCCACGGCTGGGAAACAGGGGGTGAATCGGGCCGCGCAATCATGCCTGGAAAGCCGGATACCAGCCTACTGGTCAAGGCTGTCCGATACGCAAATAAAGATTTGCAGATGCCGCCGGATGAGAAACTACCGGCAGACGAGATCGCGATGCTTGCGAAGTGGGTAGAACAAGGTGCGATCGACCCCAGGTTAGAAGTGGGCAGCGCAGCGCAGCCTACTACGGGCAGTTGGGCTGAGGAATTTCAGCAGCGGCTCGACTGGTGGAGCCTCCAACCACTGGCCAAGCCCGAATTGCCGGTCAGCATCGATGACAACTGGTCTCGCCAGAACGTTGATCATTTCATTCTGGCCGCATTGCATGAGGCTGAACTGCAACCAGCACCAGTCGCTGCGCCGGAGGTTCTCTTGCGACGCTTGTCGATGGTGCTCACCGGGCTGCCGCTCCAGCCCGCGCAACGCGAATCATTTCTTCGCCTTTGGGAGTTAAATCCCGAGTCTGCTTATGCAAGTATTGTTGAAAACTTGCTCGCGTCACCACATTTCGGCGAACATTTTGCGCGCCACTGGATGGATGTTGTGCGCTACACAGATACTTACGGATACGAGTGGGATGTTCCCGCCAAAGGCGCTCACGAGTATCGCGACTATCTGACGCGAGCGTTTAACGAAGATGTGGGCTTCGATACGTTTCTACGTGAGCAAATGGCGGGTGATCTAGTCGCTGAACCGCGCATCGACGCGGAACTTGGCATCAACGAGAGCATGATCGGCCCGATGTTTTATCACCTGGGTGAACATCGCCACGGTAGCAGCCTGGCATTCAACGGCATCCATCAGGATATGGTTAACAACAAGATTGATGCGTTTTCAAAAACTTTTCTGGCCACGACCGTCGCCTGCGCGAGATGCCACGACCACAAGTTGGAGGCCGTTTCACAGAAGGACTATTATGCTCTTGGGGCCATGTTCATGGCACCACGCTGGGTCAGTCGACCTGCGGATTCGCCTCACAAAAATGACGTGGCGATAGGGAGACTAACGGAACTGCGAAACGATATTCGCGACGAGATTGCTCGACAGTGGCTCGACACAACTCTGCAACCCGAAGCTTGGCAAGCGATTATAAATAAATCGGATGCACCGCCACCAACGATCGACGATGTCTCCTGGCCGCTGACAAAAATGATTAAGTCGGAAAGCGACGTTGCATTAGCCTGGAAGGCATTGGCGCAGGAGTGGTCGGACACTCGCGTTGCACGACAAGCGACCAACGCAGCCTTTCAAGTTCTGGCGGACTTCTCACAGCCGACACTTCCGGCAGGTTGGGTTGCCGACGGAGATGGAATGAGGTTCGGTTGGGTCGAAGACGCAACGCCCTTGATTGCCCTTGAAGGCGATCTGGTCATCGCCCGCTTGTTACCACCCGGCTATCACACTCACGCGCTCTCGTCAAAACTGCCCGGTGCACTGCGAATGCCGCCCGATCATTTGGTACCGGGGAAATTCGTGAGCCTAAAGCTGGCTGGCGGCGAGTTTAGCGGACATTTGCGGATCGACGAAAACTCCATTCTGAACGAAGGTCCAGGGGTCCTAAATCAAGTGCAGCCAACTTGGTCAACGTTTGGTGATGTTCCACGGACCAATGGCGTGACGAAGGTAAATGTTGATTTTTCTACATCGTCACTGAACGCAAATTTTCCGGCACGCGTCGGTATTATCGCTGGCTTGGCGGCAACCGACCCTGGTTACGACAAACGAAGTTGGATGAGCATCACAGGCATCGTCAGTCATGATACCGGTGGCGTGCCACAGAACTTACTCGACGCGTTCACGACGCTTTACCAAGGCGATGCACCTGCGACGATCAGCGATGTCAATTCCCGCATCACGACGTGGTTTTCCCAGGCGTTATTGCGATGGTGTAAAGGCCAACCATCACCCGGAGATCGCCAAATTGTTGACTGGCTACTCGCTAATGGACTGTTGCCAAACCGGACCGAAGTAGGTAGTCGATTGGAAACACTCCGAAACGAATATCGCCAAGTCGAATCTTCCATCGCGTTTCCCCGAAGCGTCAATAGCATGGATGAACGCGAGCTCGCCGTGAAGGGCATGTATTTCAATAGCCGTGGCAATCCGGACTCGCTCGGGGAGATGGTTATGCCCGATTCGCTGCAGATGTTTGCGGGACGCGATCGAGTGGCTGCCAGTTCGGGCAGCGGACGACTCGAATTCGCCCAGTCGCTGGTCGACCCGGAACATCCGCTGACCGCGCGAGTCTACGTCAATCGCGTCTGGCAATGGGTCTTCGGATCGGGTTTGGTGACTACGCCCGATGAT
>JBBQRC010000551.1:0-4356 GCA_038215215.1 Pirellulales bacterium | reverse complement strand
GACCAGCTTGCCGTTCAACCACGTCTTGATGGACGGTCCGACGCACTGAATTTCAACGTCGTTCCACTCACCTTCCTGGCAGCTTGCCTGGGCAGCGTCCAGACGATCCTGCGGGGTGTAGGCGTCGAGCCAAACAATGTTGAATTTGTGACCGCGGCGTCCTTCGTCATAGATACGGCCGGTCGCGTCGCCGCCGGGACGCATTTCGTACTGATAGCCGTAGACCCGCTGGCCATCGCCTTCCGCACGGGCGGCGGAGCGGAACTGGACGCCCGAATTTCCGGCTTCAAGAAATTTGTATTGCAGCTTAAGAACAAAGTCGCCAAACTTTTTTTCCGAACACAGGAACGTGTTACCCGGCGTGTTCGCAGCGCATTTCCCCACGATCGATCCGTTCTCGACTTTATACTCCGCGGACCCGCCGCGTTTGACCCAACCGGCCAAGTCACGGCCGTTGAACAGGGAGATGAATCCATGTTCGACGTCTGCTGCCGGCGCAGTCAGACCGCTGGTCGCAAGCAGCCCGATCACCATAGCCGCTACACAAAGCCTTCTCATCGCTGTCTCTCCTGGAAGTGGTACTCGTGGATGGGAAGCTGCTTCCCAGTCACCCTGATTTTCGGCTCGCCGAGGATGGCCGTCAAGCATTGGTCGCTACCTAACAGATCGAGGGCAGCAAGCCCTTGGTCCAGCTCTCCACCCCATCACCGACAATTGGCCTGGACGATATCCCCCACGAAATTTCTTCCGCCTATCTCCTGCGGCACGGGCTTAGGATCAAACAGATCCAGATGGTTGGGGCCGCCCTGCATCCACACCGAGATCATCGCTTTGCCGCGAGCCTCGAAATGGGGTACTAATTGGATAGCCAGAGGGTATTGAGTGCCTCAACCGTTAGGTCCGTTAGTAACTGGCCGCCTTCTGGGCCGACCTCGTTACTCTCGACGATGGCGCTGTAGCCGCCGCCGCGTGCGGCCCGCTCGCTCGGTAGGTAGGAACCGGGACCGGCCAGTTGAATGATGAAGGTTTGCAAGGCGGGACTGCGGGCCTTCATCTGGATGCCATAGTCGGTAAACAACTCGAATGGGTTCGTGGCAATCGCAATGTCGCCCAAACGAATCGCGTGCAACTCGATTTGATACGGCTTCAGCGCGCCGGTCTGTTGTCGCTCGAAGCGATCGACGGCCGCCTGATGCCAGTGCATCATCGTTTTCTTCTCTGGATTAGTTGACAGTTCCAAGACTTTTGCTTTGAGAGCGAACGATTCTTCTCTGGTGACTATTCGTTCGGGCAAATCAATCGTTTGGACCTTATGCACAAGCGGTGCGTCGGCGTGTTTCTCTTTGCTCGCGCCTTCATACGCTTCCTCCCAGGCTGCGACAATTCGGCGCGCCAATTCATCCAGCCGAGTTAGCCCGCGCAGCTTCCGCATTCGTTCATCCGCCCCTTTGCGAATCATCAAGTGCGGCGACTGGTCGCCCGCCGCACCGGTCCAACCCAGCACTAACAAATCTTGGCCGTGTTTCGCTCGCAGTGACTCGCGGATCTGGTGCCAGAAGTCGGCGTTAACGGCCGAACCACTTTCGACTTCCTGTGAAGGGCAAGCAACGTTGATCGCCGTCGCAAACAATTTGCCTTCGCTATCCCAAAAACACAGCACCTCGACGCCATGATCTTCATAGCCTTCCATGAAGCGAAAATCCGACTTGCTTGTCGATCCATACATCTGAGCTCGACCATCGGCATAGACGCTGCGGCGATTCAAGGCCACAACGGCGTATCCCAATCCCCAGCCAACACTGCCGGGCTTGCGACCTTGCCACGCCTTGACGGTAACATCGGCAACACGATCGGCGAGGAACTCGACGTACTCCTTCGGCTGAATGATCCCCGCTTGGGGCAACTGGAAAGCGTCTTCGCGCATCACAGGCGCGGTGTGCGTGTGGGTGGCGTTTAGGAATAGTTTTTCGACGTCGAAATCAGCGATTCGCTCCTTCACGCGCTCACGGACCTTTTCAAGAATACCTTCGCGAATCGCAACCAAATCACATGAGACCATGATCGCCTGATCCAGCACTTTGTCGCCGTCACGCGATTCCAGTGCCAGCGCGGTTGCGGTGACAGGACTCTCCACCGTCCGAGCGATGCGGGTGTGCATCTGCCCAGACAACGCGACCGGTTCATCCGGCGTGATACTGACCGTCGCCCCTCCAAGGTGCAACTCAGCAGCCGTTAACGATATGGCCGGTAAGATCATGAGCACCAAGCTGGCTGCTAGTGATATGCACCTGATGCGGAACTGGGAATACTTGTTCGGGCTTGCGTTGGATTGTGTCAAGTTGCCACGCATGAGGCCATCTCCAGGGTGGTTTGCGTCCTCTGCACGAACTGGCGATTCGCTGCCGAGCAGGAAGGACGCGCCGATTGTTAGCGGCACGGTGTTCATCGATACAAATTTGCGCATATTCGCAACCTCTCATTCAGGGTGTCAACGGCGTGGTTGGCGGCTTCACTCGTCGCTGCCCGATCAGCGGAGCGTTGTACAGCGATCGGCCATCGTCATGTCTCCAATTCCTGGAGGAGACGTGACGCTGGAGGATATCGATCGTTAATATAAACTAAACTGGGGTAGCGAAGGCTATCTGCTGGCCAATAGGACCGACCGCAAGTTGGAAGGTCGCGCCACGAGTTGTTTGACCAATTGCCGATCAGGAGTCGTGTCCATGATGAACAATCACTCTTCCAGACGATCATTTTTGCAAGCCACAGGACTCGGTGTCGCCGCGGTGAGTCTCAGCGGGTTGACCGTTGCTCAAACGCAGGAGAAGCCGCCGGTGATCCAGGGGTTTGAGGAAGCGCCCACCGCACCCACCGCCGCGAAGGACTGGAAACCGATCTCGGATCGCAGGATTCGGGTGGGCATTGTTGGCTACGGAGTGTGTCGCTTCGGTGCCGCATTCAGTTTCCAAGATCATCCCAATGTGGACGTAGTGGCGGTCAGCGATCTGTTCCAGGACCGCTGCGCCGCGCTAGCTCAGGCGTGTCGCTGTAAGAAAACGTATCCTTCGCTGGAAGAAATGGTGAAAGATGATCAGATCGAAGCGATCTTTGTTGCCACGGATGCTCCCAGTCACGCGCGGCACTGCATTGACGTGCTCAAGCATGGCAAACATGTGGCGTGCGCTGTGCCAGCCACGTTCGGATCACTCGAAGAGGCTGATCAGTTGTTTGAGACCGTTAAAACCACGGGTCGAACGTACATGATGTTTGAAACTTCCTACTTCCACGACGACGTGTATGCAATGCGTGAAATCTACCGCGCCGATGGATTTGGAAAACTGGTGTATGCCGAAGGCGAATACTATCACGATTCGGTCGAACAAATTGATTCCTACAAAGGCTGGAGAATTGGCTTGCCTCCCCAGTGGTATCCGACGCATTCGAATGCCTACTACACGGGCGTGACCGGCGGGAGTTTTACGGAGGTTTCCTGCATGGGAATCCCCAGCCAGAAAAAACTATTTCAACCTGGCAACAATCGTTACCGAAATTTATTTGGCACCGAGGTGGCATTATTTCGCACCAGCGACGGCGGCATGGCGCGGATGGCGGTCAGTTGGGATACGCCGGGGGACAGTGGCGAAAAAGGGCGTGTGCGAGGGCAGAAGGGAAGTTACTATGGCAAGTTCGAAGGACCATCTGCGACCGCCCTGCCGTCAACCCTTCGCCCCCCCTTGCCGCCAGGAGTCAGCGCCGGAGGACACGGCGGATCGCACGGACAACTGTCCAACGAATTCGTTACCGCGATTTTGCAAGACCGCCTGCCGCTCGTTGACATTGCGCAGTCACTGAACATGACCGTGGCTGGCATCGTCGCACATCAATCGGCGCTAAAGGATGGCGAGTTGCTGAAGATTCCGCAGTACGCGATTTAAGCCGAGGCACTACCGGGGGTTGAGCAGACTGAGATGAGGCGACTTCGCTTCTAGCGCAAAGCACAACGGCTATGCCTGACAGGAGAAGGACGATGAATATTCTGAGGTTCTTTGTTTGTTGTTTGTCACTGTCACTGGGAGTAGCCGTGATGCTTGTCGCGGATGCTTCGGCACAGACCGAATCGCAGCGGCCGCATGTGTGGCAGCGTTGGGAGCACGTTCTGAGGAGCCATCGTCAACACGCGAACCCCTACGCGGACGTGACCGTGCAGGTCCGCTACACCGGGCCGGACGGTCGCAGTCTTCTCGGCTACGGATTCTGGGACGGCGGCCAGGTATTCCGTATCCGTTGCAGCTTTCCAGCGCCAGGTGTTTGGCAGTGGGAAACCGAATCGTCCAATGTCAATGATGTCGGGCTGCA
>JBBQRC010000550.1:0-4366 GCA_038215215.1 Pirellulales bacterium | reverse complement strand
GCCGAGGCGCGCCGCGCCGTGCACACTCTTAAAAGTAACGCCCGCTACGTTGGACTTATGAAAATGGCGGAGGCGGCAGAACGCCTTGAACAACTCGCCCGCGACGGCAAGTTGCAGGCGTTAAAAAACAACCTGAAAGGCTTGGTGGAAATGATCGATCGCGTTATCCACTGGACCGAAATGATTCAGCGCAGTCGATAGCCATCGCCGTACCCCTCCCGCCTGCTGCCTGACTTAGACCGCCACGCGTCGGTTGTATAAATACCACTCAAGCGACAAAATCAGAAGCGCTAGCGCCAATAACCAACGCCAATATTCGACCCGGACAATGGCAACCTGTTGCCCACGGGCTTCAATTGCTTCGCCACCAATCTGGACCTCCAGCGGTGGTTCGAGCTTACTTTCCTGCTCACTAAACAAATTGACCGTAAACATTTGCAACAAGCGGTCGGTCTCAGTTGGCTTTGCTTCGTAAAATCCAAGCTCTTCAGTTTGAGTAAAAATGACCTGGGGTTGCCCAGTACGATCGACGGAGACCTTTTTGCCATCAGGCTGTTCAATCTGAATTTTATCGAACCGGTTCGCCAGACTTAACACCGCAGGTTGGCCCGGCTGAATCGTCCTGGATCCAGCAGAAGACACTGCGCCACCGAGATACTCGAGCGCATTGAGTAGGAAAACCGGAAAACTGCGCTTGATCGGCCAGTCGGTGTTGGGACTGGAACCCTCTGCCGTGCGTTTCGTCAATGACATGCCTAAGACCGCATCCTGGTAGGCGTCACGTGGAGCAACTCCGGCCAAGATGCCTGCGTCTGAGCGAATCAATTCCACAGCCCCCGGGGGCATGGTTAAAGCACTTCCTTCAACAATGCGTACCGTCCCCATATCAACATACTGCAACATCGGATGTGAACGGTTGCTATCGATAATAAATAACGGGCCCTTGAGTTCAGACGCTTGCCAACGTTGGTCCGGTGGCAGGCTACCCAGGAACATCGTATTCGACTGGGGCAATTTCTCAGGCGCGCACTGGTCATAAATAAATAGATCAATGTTGCCTGACTCAGCGAGTTGTAAAGTGGCGGGAGCGTTGACTTCCGTCGGCTCGATGGTTCTGACCGTGGCAATAGCACTCGCCTGTCCGGTGCTTAAGGCGATCTCCAGGGCAGTGTTCCCTTCTGTAACGAGGACCACCTCCAATTGTCGAGGCGGATCCAAGCCTGCGAAGGCCGTATTGTCCTCCGCGAAATCGTCGTCTACCTCAATAGATAATTTAAGTTTTCCCTCGCTTGCGTTTTCAATCTGAAAATCAATTCCGCTGCCCGAATTGGGCTCCATGCTGACTTGGCTCGCGTCAATCAAGTCACCGTTCATCGAGAGGGATGCGGTGAACGACGCAGCGTTCGGACTGTAGTTAAAAAGTCTCGCAAAAGCTTCCACTTGTCCTGGTTTCTCAGAATTGCGTTCTACCGTAAATGCCAAGACGGCAACGTTGTTTGGCGTGGAGCTACCGATCGGAAGGTACTCGGCTGTCAAATTGCCCAGATCGAGCTGTGGAGTCGCGAATCCACCATCACTCACTATATAAATGGTCGCGGGCATGGCTTCCGCAACTTGGATGTCGTTTAAATCTTCCACTTGACTGGTTCGGCCCGGATTGGCCAATCCCGAGGCGGCACGCAGCGCTTCATTCAGGTCGGTGGTGCGGTTGGTCGGTTGGATTGAGTCAATGGCTGCCCGCAAGCGACGTTTGTCCGAGGTAAAACCTTGCTTCACATCCGCGCGATCGCTGAACGCAATAACCATACCAACATCCCCACCCGACATCGAGTTCACCAATTGGGCGACTTCTTCTTTGGCCAACGCCAATCGCGAGGGGCTAATGTCAGTGGCGCGCATGCTACAGGAGTTATCGATCATGAAAATCGATCGATTCCCAAGTTTGTTTTCACCTCGAAATCCAGGACGCAGGCACGCCAGAATGAGCGCTAGCACGATGAGCAATTGAAGCAGTAGCAATAGGTTTTTCCGCAAGCGTTGCCAAATGCTGTTCACATGCAGATCTTCGATCGTCCGCTTCCACAAGTAAGTACTGGGAACCGTGACCGGCATCCGGCGGAGTTTCAGGAAGTAGAGCATGACGATCAGCGGCGGCACTGCTGCCATGATCAACCACTGCCACCACGACAACATGTTGATCCAACTCATCGCACCAAACCTCTTTCCAGCAAGTATTGGCCCACCAGCACATCTGCACCCTGGTCACTGCGGGCGAGCATGTAGGTCATTCCCCGCTGTGAACAATACCGCCGCGCTTGGTCCACAAACGCAGCCAACGTCGCTTTGTATTTTTTGATCAGAGCATTACTGACCGAAACTTCGGCCTCGTCATCATCCTCGCAGTCAACTAACTTCAAATCACCGGCCAAAGTTGGCTCCATTTCCTCGGGGCTAAGTAATTGCAGAACAAACACGTCCATCTGCTGTCCAACGAGTAAACGCAGGGCTGGTTCGTAGCCAGTCTTATCCATCAAGTCCGAGAGGATGACGACGATGCCACGCCCAGAGTTTCGTAGGCAAAAATTCTTCACGGCATCCGTGAGACTAAATACTTGGTCCGGCGCAATGGACTGAATAAACTCTGTCATTCGCCATAGTTGGGAACGGCCGCGCATCACGGGACTCGACTGATTTGGTTGGCCAAGAAACTCGACGCGAACCCGATCGCCGCGGCACATCCCCACGAAAGCCAGGGCCGCGGCAACTTGTTGGGCGGCAAAGAATTTGGTGGGACTTCCAAAGTTCATCGATGGGCTGGCATCGACCAGAAAATAGACATGCAAATCCTCCTCCTCCATGAACAGTTTGAGGAAGAGCTTGTCCAGGCGCGCGTACAAGTTCCAATCTACGAAACGCAAATCGTCGCCGGGAACGTAATTGCGGTAATCCGCAAACTCGACACTTTGCCCTTTCCGTCGACTGCGTCGCTCCCCTTTGAGTCTTCCACGAAAGACTTTTCGACTCACCAATTCCAGCCGTTCAAGCCGCGCTAACAATTGCGGAGAAAGTAATTCAGTTTGCGTTGAAGTTTCTGCCATATTTCGCCCTAGCAAGTCCTGACGCCTTGGCGGTTGTTTCCGTCCACTACCGAGGGAAGGGCAAAACCGTTAGCGAACATCATAGCATTCTGAATGCTCACGTGGCTGGAAGTGGTATGCAAGTGGCGGAGAGAGGAGGTGAACACCGAGAACTGCCATTGCAGCCAATTAATGCAGGAGACTGATGGATGCTACTAACCCGTTTCAACTGGAAGATCAATACATGGCCATCGAGAGCTTCCGCCGATAATCACTCGTGAGGGGAGAATCATCCGGTAAAATTCGAAACACTTCGACCATGAGCTGCCGCCCCTGTTCGCCTGTCAGTTTTCGATCTTGAGCGACCAGGTTTAAGCAGATCTCAAAGGCGGCCTCGTATTCCTGACTGCCTACCAGGGCTTCCGCTAAGGCGAATTGCAGTGCAAAGCTCTGGGGATTTGCTACTAGAGCACTGCGGGCATCCGCCACGCTCAGGCCACCTCGGCGTTTGACGTCGATGGCCGCCTTTACCTTCTCCGCTGCAGGCTCGAGGAAGCCGCGTTCCTCAAGTTTTTCGATTACGGCTGCAGACTCCGCGTCACGATCCTGATTCAAGTAGGCCTCAGCCAACAGCGTTAATACTTCCGCATTATTGGGGGCTGCCTCAAGCGTTGGCAACAGTAGTGTTTCTGCCGCTTTAGGATCGCTCGCCAAAAACGATTTTGCCTGAATGAGCGTCCGATAGGCAAGTTGTTTATGAATCCATATACGAATTTCTGCCTCAGACATGACGCCCTGGAACGCATCGACCACTTCACCTTCCAATACGGCGAACACTGCCGGGATCCCGGACACGCGGAACCCGGAAGCTGCCTGTGGAGTCGCCTCGGTGTTGGCTTTCACCAGAGTGACCTCCCCTGCAAACTCCACTACCAGCTTTTCTAAAGTGGGTGCCAAGGTGCGACAGGGGGCGCACCACTCAGCCCAAAAGTCGACCAGCACAAGACCGCTTTTAGAGCGTTCGAAGACATCTGCCTGAAAGGTCTCATCGGTGGTGTTAACCAGCCAATCCGATTTCGATTTTTCTGCTGCGGGCAACATTAATTTCTCCTGCTTCCAGTTGTTTGAACACGCACCCTATGGGAGGGTGAATTATACGATTCTCGTGCTCTTCGCCAATGCTTTTGTGACCGGCCCCGACGCTAAGGGACCGTCCGCAATTAAACTTCGCAATTCAAAGTTAGCGGAAGGGGGGGGGGGGCCCCCGGGGAGAAGACAGCAGGAGCCGC
>JBBQRC010000549.1:0-4368 GCA_038215215.1 Pirellulales bacterium | reverse complement strand
GATGAGATTTCAGGCGGGCCGGTTTTGCGAAGTACGCTGCGTCTGCTAAAATATAGCCGGAGCACGTATCTGGCTGACAAGCTTGGTGAGATTTTGGAGTTGATTGCGAGTTCACTACCTGCTGGCCGATTGTCTGGCTGGATTCAAGCTATAGGGGTTTACGTTATGTCGGTGAACAAGAATATTGACTCGCAGCAATACAAGCAAACGCTCAAGAGCGTCTTTCCGACGCAATTCGAGCCCGGATCACTTGCAGATCGACTTCTGATCCAAGGCCGCGAAGAGGGCCGTGAAAAAGGCCGCGAAGAAGGCCGTGAAGAAGGCCGTGAAGAAGGTAAGCTGGCTGGAAGGATCCAGACGCTTCAAGATCTGCTTGGCGAGCCTGTAACCTCGGACGACGCGTTGCTATCTCGCGATCGAGATACACTTACAATTGAGCTAACCGCCCTACAAGCGCGACTACGACGACGCGACGCCTAGCGAAACTGAAGCTGCGGCAACTATGGTTGCGCTTACGACACCAGCAATTACTTTTTGCTCCAGAGTCCGTCCAGAGAGCCTACCGGGTTTGAAGGTGGGACAAAAAACGTGTTCGAATACTGCCACTCAGCACCACTAAACTACATCGATCCCTCGGGTGAACAAATAAGACCATTTCAAGGTCCGCCCTGGTCACCCTATCCATACCCTTCTTCGCCGTTGCCGCCCGTGACTACTCCTCCCGCTTGGACTCCAAATCCAGGAGATCCGGAGCGGTATGCAATGTCTGTATGCTGGGCTGAGTGTTGCCAACTTCGAGCTCTTGGTACGACTGGAATTTGGGGGGCATCGGCAGTCGGCGGACGGGTAGCAACGGACGCCCAAGAATGGGCGGATGCGTACTTCCCGAGATTAACGCGGGCAAACAGCGCGTTGCGACATTGCGCAGTGTCTGGAATGTTAGCTTCGCGATTCGGCTGTGCGTGTTCGCAGTGCATAGTTGACATGAGAGACGTTGGACAGTGGTATATGAGCGTGCAGTCTTGGGCAAATACGATTCAAGCCTTATACAATGATCGGGAAGGGCGTGATTGTGCTGGTTGTAGCGGCAAGGGCGGAACTGAAGGGCCGACCTTCTATTTCAATTCAGATGCAAAAATCAAAAAATGTTGCCTAAACAAGTTTACAACGAAGCGGCTTTTTACAGGCAGTCCTTTTACAGGGATCCCTGGCTTTCCACTTTTCCCAACCGTATTCCCCAGAAATCCCAGGAAAAACTGGTGGTATCCGGAAAATCAACCTCAAATTGAATGGTAACTCGACTCTGAGGGCGTATATGAAAACCTACCAATTCAGAATCGCTTTATTGATCTGCTTGATGGCGATTGGACTTGTAATCGCACTTTCGCGCCAAAGCGAGTCGCGATCAGCTGAGTTAAAAAAACTATCGTATCGTCTTAAATGGATTGAGGAAACCGCTTCAAATCTTCTCGTTGGCGATTCTGACATTGAGATCTACTCAATGCAAAATACCGATCAACTCATGACCATTTTTGCGAGACGCCCAGATATCATATCGCTTCGACTGGAAATGTCAGACATAACTGGACAAGGCGTTTCAGCAATTTCGACCATGCCATCGCTTGAGCAACTTTCCTTTTCAGGCGACCTGATAACGGATGAAATGTTAGATATCATCGTTAATTGCAAGTTGCTTAAGAAACTGCATCTTGAGTTCACTAGAGTCAGCGGTCGGGGACTGAAAAGTTTGTCAAAACTCGAGAATTTGCAAGAACTAACGATTGACGTAAACTGGGATACGGTGGACGCTGAAAATGCGGTAAACGAGATTGCATTGCTAAATGGGCTAACGCGACTCGAAGTCGGTACTTGGGCAACAGAGAGTATGGTTGAGCACTTGCGTAAAGCTAATCCACGCTGCTTAATTGTTCACAAACGTAGTCACTGAGACGCCCACTTCGGAATCGGAAAAATAGTTTCCACGCAGTTGATTGTTCTGGCATGCGGTTGGCTAAGGGGTTTAATGGGCTAATTGATGGTGGCTGGTGACCACGAGCCCAGTCGAAGAGGCGATTGTCCTCGCGCTGATGTGATTTGATGTTGCTTGAAAGCGAGTTGAAGAGTGGATTTGCATCGCAAATTGAGTGCGCGTGCAAGCAGCGATGGCGACGCTAGTTAAAGCATCTTTCTCTGTGGCGGGTAGATGTAAGGAACTAAGCAACATGACTCGGCTCCAATCTCGTTGATGATTGAGCGACGTGCGGTGGCGGGATACCACTGGTGTGCTTGCGTTTGGAGGAACAACTGGGGACACACCACTGCCGTGGAGGACAGGGCAGCAACGCGGACACTCCACGGTCGCGAGACATGTGTTGTGTTCCCGAAGTTGGCCCTCAACCGCGAATGCGGTGACAGATATTAGCCTCGGGTGAGTGAGGCGAGCCCAAGCGAGCGAAACGTAACCCGAGGTATCGTTGCCAGCCAAAACGCGGTGAGCGGATCAGTTTCCATTTTAATAGTCGTATTCGAACCGCAACTTTCTTGGCGGATCGATGGAGAAAGTAATCGGGAATTGGCGCGGTGCCTGGGATGTTGCGAACTCAGCAGGACGTGGTGTGCTACGTGGTCGCCCGTTCGTTCGCCTTACAGGAATTCAATCGTACCTGGGGTTACGCTCGAACTCGTGGAGCTCGTTCATCGCTCACCCCAGGCTATTATCCGCCGCTACTCCGTAGCTCAAAACCGAAGGGACGTCCCCCTAGCGTTTTTTGGTGATGATTCTTCACACGGAGGTCGGACGCGACAACTGGAACATCTGGGGACCCACCACTGCCGAACATCTGGGGACACACTACGGTCGCGAGACATGTGTTGTGTTCCCGAAGTTGGCCCTCAACCGCGAATGCGGTGACAGATATTAGCCTCGGGTGAGTGAGGCGAGCCCAAACGAGCGGAACGTAACCCGAGGTATCAGTGCCAGCCAAAACGCGGTGAGCGGATCAGTTTCCATTTTAATAGTCGTATTCGAATCGCAACTTTCTTGGCGGATCGATGGACCAGACCGTCTCCCCGGAATACCGGGGTGAGGGAAGAAGGAGTGGTTGGTGGTGGGACGCCGCTGGTGTGTTTGAGCTTGCGCAGCTCTTCGATCACGAAAGATGGCTGTCTGTCAGTGTGCCACTGGCTTTTGCCAGTGCGAACGGAGGGTTGGTCGTTGGTTTGCCGTTGGTAAGTTCCAGCATGTGTGAGTTGGGAATCTAGCCGGTTCAGGGTATGACGCAGTGTTTCAGTCTGCGCTACGTACTGTCTGCGGTAGATGCTCGGCAACAGCGTCCAGAATGTCGGCGATGCGGGCGCGATTGCTGGCGTTAAAACGTTCGAAGGGTAGCGCGGGCAGGTCGTTGCAGATGTCGAAGTGCTTAAGTCCAGCTTTGAGCGCCTTAGGCACCGCCGAATGACCGGTACCTACTTGATAGATGGCCTGCAATTCGACAACCGCAGCACCAATTTGGGCGGCCAGTTCATGTTCGCCGTTGACCAGAGAGTTGTACCACAGGACAAACAGTTGCGGGAATAACACGGCACCGCCATGGACACCGCCCGATCCACCTCTATGCATCGACTCAGCCAGCAAGTGTTCTGGTCCAATCAAGAGCGTCATGTCTGGGCGCTGACGCTGCAGCAACTGAGCAACGGAGGCGTAATAATCAAGATCTCCACTGCTATCCTTGATGGCAATCAGCTTGGGTAATTCGATCAATTCGCTGAGCGTGGCGATATCAAACCAGACTTTCGTTAGACCTGGCATGTTGTACAGCACTAGCGGCAGCAGCACTTCTTCGTGCAGTCTCTGTACATAGCCGCTCAACTCGGTGGTCGACGGCGCAAAATAGTAGGGGGCTGAGGCAACTACAGCAGCAGCCCCTGCGTCCTCGGCAAAGTCTGCCAAGGCAACCGACTCGGTGAACGCTGAGTCGGTAATGCCCACCAACACCGGCACGCGCCCGTTAGTGCGCTCGCAGACGCGGGCAATCAACTCGCGACGAAGGCGATAACTTAGGCTTGGCCCCTCACCGCATGACCCGAGTATAAACAGGCCGTGTACCCCGCCCTGAATGACATGCTCAACCAAGCGGTCGACGCCGTCGATATCTAGCTCATCTTGAGATAACAGCGGAGTGGCTAACGGGGGAATGATTCCTTGAAGTCGCAACATTCTGTCCTTCGTTCGGAGAGGTTGAGCCGCCGACAAAAACCATCGCTGCGTACTAGGATACACGAAACATGGCTGCAAAAAAGCAAGGCACCTTTGTTTGGCGAAGTTCCGTTAGAAACTCGCGTTCAAAAGTTGGTATGGGCAAGCTAGAT
>JBBQRC010000548.1:0-4369 GCA_038215215.1 Pirellulales bacterium | reverse complement strand
TAAAAATGCAACGACTGCGTAGCTCGGGTCCAGACGTTCGATCGCCTCCGCCAACGCACTACACTTCAAGCTACAAGTTGATAAATGGTTTTCCAGTACGAAAGTAAAGACGCGTTCGGGCGCCAATGCCTGCACTTTGTTGACGTCAGTCCACGCAGCATCTTCTGGGCTATCGACGATGATGAATAAAGTAAAGTCGGGATAATCCTGCTCAAGCAAGGCGGACATGTTGCCAAACAGGAATGGATCGGACCCGCGCAGAGCGAGGAGCACAGCCGCCCGCGGACTATAGCCAGTGGGCTGTCTACGGCGCGCCCCACACAACAGCAATGCAAATGCTGCCGCGAACGCTGCTTGCGCGAGCGTCAGAACTGTAATCAACGAAAGCAGGATAAAGCTGGTAGTCAGTAGCATGGCAAGTTTGCCTTAAGGGTCGAAAAACTCAACGCCGGGCAGGTGAATCTTTTTTGAGTGGTGGAGTTTACCAGCGGAGTTCGATGATCTTGAACATCCCGCGAACTGGGGGAAACAGTCGTCGCCCCCAACGTTTTACGCGACCAACACGTTGCAAGCACTGGTCGTAATAGGGCGCATCGCCAAAACCAATCCAGCGGTGTACGTGTGACTGCGAGTTCATGTGATGAAGTTCGCGGACATTCCCAACTGAGAACTGCATCTGGGCGTTCTTGACAGGTTGCCTGAGATTTGAGAACCACAAAAACAATGGCGACTGGGCGTCAAACAAAAAAGTAGATTTTGGGAATTGACTGACCAGATGGCCGAGCAGTTCTTTTACCTGCGCGAATGAAAGAAAGTATAGAACGCCTTCTGCAACAAATAGTGTGGGGCCTTTGATGAGCGGCGCGATAAGAGTTACCCAGTGACTTTCCAAAAGCGATCCTCCGAGGAGGTGACGGCGGTCCGAGGATTCAAAAAATCTTTCGCGCAGTTCAATGACATGGGGCAGGTCGAGTTCAATCCAGGTTACGGTACCATTGTCAAGTCGATCAAAGCGTGTATCGAGACCAACGCCAAACTCAATCACAGTCCCGCTCGGATGTTGTTCAATAAAGTCTCGCACCAGCTCATCCAGTACCCTCGCCCGAATGCAATAATCTGCCTGAGGTACTCCTTTTCTGACGAACGTATCGAAATCGAAGTCGAGCGATTCGACGATCTCGACCGCTTTGCGATCAGTTAGCAAGGGGTTCGCTCTGTGATGCTCCATCGCGCGGGCCCACAGTGGCATGAGCAAAGTCGATTGAACTTCCGTCAACTGACTGACTTGTATTTTCTTCATGATGAACAGGATTGACCTTCTGCCAAGCGTTCCATTTCGAGCCACGGCCCCAGCGATCGAGCCAGCATCCATTTTGTAATCATGACATGGGGCGTCGACCAATAGCGTCCAATGCTTAACAGTCCCCCTCCGACCGCCAGACGCCACCGCGCCTGCCAACTCGGGTAGCGTGTCGAGGATGATTTCGCCATTGCAATAGGGTTCCAGGCTAGCGACGCGTCAGTCGGCCGTAGTCCCTGAGCGCGATACAACCACCGGGTGTCACCGCTAAAGCGACGGTTTGCGGCCAGATGCGTCCCTACAGATGGAGCCAAATACCAAAATGGGGCATGTACGATCAGGCGTCCATCAGGGGCTAAGGCTGCAGCGAGCAGTTCAACCGTTGCGGCGGGAGCGGGAATATGTTCAAGCACATCCAGGCAAATCACCACATCGTATTGGCCAGTTTTTAATTGCGTAATCTCCGTGAGCATGTCGACATCGCAACGACAATATTCAAACAGCAGTTTTGCGAATTCAAATGCTTTGCCGGACACCTCAAAATAGCTCACCTGATGTCCTGCCTGTGCGAAGCAAGTACTATCGAAGCCCATGCCATCGCCAAAAACCAATAATCGACAGGGCCGGCGAAATTCTCGTTCGACAAAATCCAAGATCCAGTTACGCATCTGCTGTTTGAGCGAGCTGCGATTCCACACCAGCGACTCGAACAGAAAAGCGGACGTTGTTTGGTAAAACTCAGTCAGGTCATTCGACCAGCGATAAGGAACGATTTGTCGCGATTGCAGCTCCCGCCAAACAGTGCTCCCCAAATTGCGATTCTCTTGCAATATCCGCTGAATGATCTCGGGCTCTGCTTGCCCCGTCACTGCCGCCAACATCTGGACGAGCCTAGCGGGATCGAGATAGATGGACGTGCAAACCTGGTCAGAGCCCATCCTTTGGGAGAGCGCCTGTTCGGTATCAAGTGTGCTTTCTGCGTTCTTACAACGACTGACTGGAAGCATGTTTCTCCGGTTCTCCGCCTTGAAATGGTTGATAGCCTCGCAAATGAATACTCCACGGTCCTTTGATGTCATATTCGACTCCGCGCCAAGCGACGCGTCGCATGAATAAGCAACCTATGAGCGCCCACGTGTAAACCCATTGAGTTGCCCCAACCGTCCAGCAAAATTTCCGCCAGCTCAATCCAGCCTGCCAATTGGAAGGCTCTCCCCGTGCCTGAATGATTGGGCCAACAGCCGAATCCAACCAAGGCAACATCAGCGTCAATCCAGCTTGAAAAAGCACCATGCCCCCGCCTACGCATACCGCTTCGGTCCATTCCTGTTGAATAAATAACACCAGACAAGTAATCCACCCACACAGCAGAAACAAGGCTGACGACAGGCCATGGCCGACCACACCAATCCACAACGGATGGTAGAGCTTGGCGGTTAGCAACTGACGCTTCACCCAACCCAGGTACGAACCCAAAGTGCAATCCTCTCGATTCACCATCATCAGAGCAGGCACAAACTCGACACGTTGCCCAATTTTCCCAAGCTGTTTCCGTAGCATGGTGTCCTCACACAGTGACTTACGCCAACGGTGCAGCAAGTTTGCGCGGCGAATAGAATCGAGCTTAATCGCCAACGTGCCGCCCCAGGCAATGCGGTACCAATACATCTGCACGACTGCGGCCGCATTCCAAACATAGCGGATCATGGCACCCTGACTGAACCGCTCTGGCATGTACCAACGATTGCCGGTGGCGGCTCCCACGTCTTCCGGTTGTAGGGCGGTGGCCAATTCCCGCAGCCAGCTTGAGTGGGGGATGGTATCAGCATCCAACAGCGCCACAAAAAACAGCGACTCTTCGAGCCCTTCGATGGCTTGCACGAGACTCGAACACTTTAGGCTACAAGTCATCGACGGCTGAACAAGGAACCTGATCTCGTAGCGCGAAAAAGCGTGTTTTGAGAGGGCGTCGCGCAGGATCGACATGGCCGGATCATGTTCGTGGTCGACCATGAAACAAATGCGATAACTGGGGTAGTCCTGCGTGACCAAGCCATCGATACACTTGGCTAAAAAAGGATCTCCACCGCGTAAACATAAGATAACTGCGGCCTCCGGACAGTCTGCATCCTCGGACAAGGCGACTTTCCAATGCCGTAGACGATACACAAAACCGGCTACGAGGATAAATTGAATAATCAGCGAAGTAGATAATGTGATGGTGAGTGCCAAAAGCCATGAATTCATGATGCGATCGGCTCCGACAATTGCTCTTCAAGTAGCGTTACTGCATGCCGGAATAGGCCCCCCGCCAGCTCAGGCTCGATGAGCCGCGAATCGTAACGCATCATCAAGGTCAACTGGTTGGCATATTGAAGCGTGGTGAAGGCGGCACACATGAACGGCGTTAATGGCGCGAAGGCAAAAAGAGATTCCAGCACTACACCACCGGCCACGATGCGTTTTTGGGCATCGAACAAAGGGGACCTTCCAAAGAGCTTTCCCAAGTTTGAAAACACGACTGATGTCTGACAGTTAACTGCCGAGTTCGTTTTTTTTCGCCGAACGGTCAGTGTTTTGCGCAGCCAGATCGAAAGGATAAACAGCAGTGCCAGTCGCTTACCTTTGATCAATTCCATTTCTAAGTGAATCGATTGTGCCAAGTTGGCGGCATCACGGATCTGACAGGGAGTACGATCCAAAAATATCGAGCTGACAATATTACACGCAGTTTGATTCTGGTCCTCGCGCGAGATCCGCATATTAACTGGAATCATCATGCGTAACCAATCGTCGTCCGACTGCTGAACCTGCCCAGCCCGAAATTGGGCGCAGGCACGAAACACACAAGCTGCCATGAGATCGTTCAGGTTTAAGCCCAATTGGCTGGCCGCAAGCCGCAGCGCATTAGTCTGCGCTGGGCTAAAGCAATGATCGCATGTGACCATCGATAGCGGTTCGGGGAGTTCACCATGGAAGGCCTGGTGAGGGATCAGCGGCTTTGGCTGTCGCATCACGAACTGTCGAACCCCGGCCAGGCCAACTAATTGCTGGGGAATTATTTTAAGT
>JBBQRC010000547.1:0-4376 GCA_038215215.1 Pirellulales bacterium | reverse complement strand
TGGTCCGGGCCCTGACGCATGGGCGCAGCGAACTCACTTTACTTTTCAAGGAAACAGCTTGACGGAATGACCCTTCAGCACCGGCGCAGAGTTCAGAATCAAATGTAGTAAATGTAGGGTGTGTGAAGTGGTCGCCGTTGCGATGGGGAGCGGTTCGAGGAAAACAGTAGCGTGATCGCAGGATACGCAGGAAGCAAAGAAGCGGCCGCGCAACACACCATGGCGGTGGTCGCGTTCCATCTGGCAATGATATGATCACGTGATCCTGCAACCGGCCGAAGGTGTGTTGCGCGGTTGATTAATGTGATCGCGAATACCTGCTGCCCAGTCACGATTTGCGTTAAATGGATTGGAGATGAATTATGACGAACACGAAAGATTCTGGCGCTGCAAACGACCCGCAGGGTCTAATCCGCTTCGTACTCGCACAACTGGACCTTTATGAACAGGCGCTTGCCGAGATCAGCAGCGGTAAGAAGGAGACACACTGGATGTGGTACATCTTTCCGCAGATTGATGGGCTGGCGTTCAGTTCAACCTCCAAGCGTTATGCCATCAAGAGCGTTGAGGAAGCTAAGGCCTACCTGCATCATCCCGTGCTTGGGAAGCGTTTGCTCCAGTGCGCCGATGCAGCCTTGCGAGTCCAGGGAAGAACTGCAGCCGAGATTTTCGGTTCTCCTGACGACATGAAGTTAAAATCTTGCGCGACTCTGTTTGCAAACATCTCGCCACGCGGTTCAGTGTTCGAGCTGTTGCTCGACAAGTATTTTCATGGAGAGCGCGACAGCAAGACGCTCCGTCTACTTGACCAATTTTACGTCGTAGGAAAGTCGGAAATGATGAACTTGCATGTTAAGGGAGGACTTGAAATTGAGTTGCTAAAAGTTCTTAGCGGGGAGTTTGTTATGGGGTCCGAGAATGACCTTTTTTCGGAAGCTCCAGCTCATCGCGTGACAATTGTCACCGATTTTTGGCTGGGGAAATACCCGGTAACTCAGTCACAATGGCAAACTGTCATGGGTACGAACCCATCTAAATTTATTGAATCTAATACTTCTCCGGTCGACGACTACAAGTTAGCGCCAGCGGACGGAACACCTAGGCTCGACAATATCGAGCGACAACCACGACGGTGCCTGCGTGGCGGTGCGTGGGACATGAATGCCTTTCGCTGCCGTTCTACGTACCGCAGCTACGACCATAAAACGCTAGCAACAAATCGCTTCGGACTGCGAATTGCAGTAGAAGCCGGGTAGCAGTTTAGTTCACTTGGCACGTGAGTTGGATCAACGGACCGTAGTCAACGTAGGGTGTGTGAAGTGGTCGCCAAAACGATGGGAATCGGTTCGAGGAAAGCCAAAGTGTGTTCGCCGGATAGGCTTGAAGTAACGAAGCGACCACGCAACACACCGTGGTAGTGGCCGCGTCCCAACTGACGATGATATAATTACATGTTCCTGCACCCCACCTAAGGTGTATTGCGCGGTTTATTCGTGTGATCGCGAAGGTTTGCTACTCAGGCACGATTTCTGTTAGATGGAATCCTGTCGCGGCCCCAACCGCTTCACACACCCTACCTGGAGTGATTCCATGTCCGAATACCGTCGTTGGTATGTACCAGGTGGGACCAACTTTTTTACGGTGGTGACGTATAAGAGGTATCCATTTTTTCGCGATGCCAAAGCTCAAGATTTACTAAGGCAAGCCTGGTTGAAGGTATTGCAGCAATTGCCTTTTACAAATATCGCGTCCGTATTGTTGCATGATCATTTCCACGGTCTGTGGACTCTGCCACCTAGTGATGGCGACTATTCGAGGCGACTAAAGAGTATCAAGGACCGATTTACATCCGACTGGTTGTCACAAGGAGGATTAGAAGTACAGGTTACCTCATCGCAAGCGAGACGCGGACATCGCGGTATCTGGCAGCGTCGCTTTTGGGAGCACGTCATTCGTGACGAGCAAGATATGGAAAATCATTTCGATTACATTCACTTTAATCCAGTCAAACACGGCTATGTATCGAGCTTAAGCGAATGGCCGTACTCCACTTTTCATCGATACGTCCGACTTGGGCACTATGCCATACATATCAACGTTTAGGAGTAGAACATGCGCGAGCAACAGGGTGACGGATGGTTTCCATTGGTGCTGGTTGTAGTTGTGGCTCTTGTGGTCGCTGGTGGCTTGGTGGGATTCGTTTTTTTTCAGCAACATCGCATGGTGCAGCAGGCACGTATGGCGCAGGCACAAGCTCGGCTGGCTGAAGAGCAAGCGCTTCGTTCCTCGGAAGAGGCGCGCCGAGCTGAAGCTCAGGCAAAGTCGGCCGAGTCGAAGGCTGCGGAAATGCAAGAGCAACGGCGGCGAGCCGAAGATATTACGTCTTCGCTAACGTTGGCCCAACAAGAGGCGAAGCGGGCGGAAGAAGATGCTGACGACGCCAGGAAAGTTGTCATTGCCCAGCGAGAGCAGGCGGAAAGGAGTGCTCAGCAGGCACTGAAGGCGATGGACGAACTAAACCGACAACTTCAAATAACTGTCGCCAATTCGGAGGTGGAGCGGCAGCAGCGCGTGCGGGCGGAAGCGGCGGTCATGGCGGAACGCGATAAAAATGAGAAGCTGCAAGCTGAGTTAGAGAAATTGAAGGCCGAGTTGGCTGCGAAGAAGTCAGAGTAGTTGCCGGAGCGGCGCGAGAACTACTCAAACTTCGTTCAATATTCTGCACTCTAGTCGATCAACGATTTTGACGATTTGTGATTCGTGCGCTTGAGGCTGAATAGGGCACTAGGGGCTCTTCTTGCGGACCACCCAGCCATTCGGACTGCCGGTGGAGGTTGCAGCGTATTCATGTTTCTCTCCTCCAAGGTCCCAGGAACCGGGGACGTGGCAAGCCGTGTAATTGAACGGTGCAGCCAGGCTAAATTCAGTGATATGGACGTTGCCGTCCCAAGGATCACACACACTGGCGTACAGTTTATCGCCCACCTTGTTGACGGTATCCACGACCACAAAATGGGCTCCACTGGTATTCCAGCCGACCAAGACGATGATAGGAGTGCGCGTTCGCATTTGATTTACAAGCCACGCGGCAGGTGCCAAGGGCCCGGCAGCAAGGCTTTCACCAAAGTTGTCGCAGCCCACGGAATCGACGATCGCTTGGGCTACGTTGGTGGGACCAATAAAGACCCCTTCCCACACACCGACCTTCAGGCCATTGAGGGCGAGCGCTAACGTGCTTGCGAAAGAGTATTGGCTGCCATCGTAGGGGGAACCAGTGATAGCTGAGTACTGATCGTAGATCTCTTTTTCCTTGTGGACGGCCTGGCTGACCGAAAACTTGTTTATCTTAAAGACGGTCATCATGACACTAGCGATGCCGCACGAGTTGGCGGCCTCTTGGGCGTAGCAAAGGTGTACATCAGCGAAGCGGGTGACACGTGAAAACCAAGCCATGATGGGGCACCTTCGTAAAAAATGGGGAACGGCCATTCGCTCAAAATCGTTAGAGCAGCGCGGATGACTCTGAAGTTGGGAGGCGATCAGGAATGTTATCGATTCAGTTGTCGGAAAGTTGCTTCATTTAAGTGGATTTACGCGGAATGATAGGAATTTTGAGCTGGCCAAGCTGTGCGATAACCTTCTCCTGGCTCGCCGCAATTAGGCGACAGGTGAGCAACTGGTCTGAGGTGATTCATGATCTCGATATTGCACGGCAATCCGTGGAAAAGTCGGACATTACGGATTTGCTACGCAACCTCACGACAGTTTCATCGATAATTGCATATTCCCTCTTCAGGAGAGAAGAGATCAGTAGTCGCGAAACTCAAAATTCTGAAAGGAACTTTGCCAACGGACTGCGAAGTAATTCGCCAACAACCGCTCGAAATACGGGCGCGGTTTCGTATTTCGTCCCTGCCAATGCGGTTAATAGCATTCACGACATTCGGCCGGGCTGTCTCCTCGTGTGGATGGATGGGGGTCACGTCAAGCGTAATCCTGGTCACGTGGCTGTGATTCAGTCTTTTGCTCCAATGTCCACTGCCGGTGGTAGTATGTGCGTGGTGGAAGCCACTGGGGCTGCTGGGGCCACGCCGAAATTACTGGACTCGATGTACGCTGTGGAGCGGATTATTGACCAAAGCGGCTCGACGCCAATGATCTTAGTCGTCAAACGTCATGGAGTTTCTGGCAATCGCGTGGCGGTTATGCGCGCTTAAAGAAACTCGCCACCCCGGTTCTATTCATTTTCTGGAGCAAGTTTGAGCCATGCCTTCCGCTCGACCCACACTCATCCTGACGCAGCCGCTCTCGTTGGCGGCGACAGGTATCGCACACTCCGCCAAGGTCGCTGGCTGGAATGTGGTCCCGAATGTGGG
>JBBQRC010000546.1:0-4380 GCA_038215215.1 Pirellulales bacterium | reverse complement strand
GCCACCGGGGTGCATCTCCTTGAACAATAACTTTCCAGACAACTGCATTGTGCATACTCTGGAAAGAATGCATCGTATCAAGTGGAAGGCGGAATTGGCAATCCAATTCAAGCGGCTTTTCGGGCTCAATCGAAAAATGTTCAGGACCCAAGAGGACCTGCCTCACCACTTCGCTACGTTCTGTGCGGACATCTGTACCTTGTTGGTAGGTCGCTTCTTCGTAACACGTCAAGCTCACCGTCAGGTTCTGGATCGTTACGCGACCACGCTGACATAGGTATAACCCATATTCTTGGCCGGGCAAGAGCGGCAAATCGCTAATTTCGACGGTCGTTGGGCCAACTCCGGTATGGCGGATAAAGAGACGGAAGAACCAGCGTGTGGCAAAAAAACTGACCGTTGCGAAGGGGACAAGCAAGCACGTTAAAAACCAATCCGAGCGGCCACTTAGATGTTTTTGAGTGGCAACCACCAGCAAAATTGCTAGCATAGAGTTCCACGCGACCGCAAAAACTGCGCTCACGGAAAACTTTGCCGTGTCGGCGCGTTGTGCGGCCAGGCGATAAGCAAGTCGCACGCCAGGACTGTCTTGCAGCAGTTTGGGATTCGGCAAACTGGATGGAAACACCTCCGACTGTCCATCGGAGCGTCGTTGATGTTCACGCTTGGCTTTGTCGACCATCATCGATCGTAATTCGGGCGAAGCCATCGCGTTGGAAACCTTCAGCACAAACGCTGTCAGACCAATCAACACGAAGCTGGTTGAGGCGATTACCATCAGCCAGAATCCAAAGCCAATTTCAAAAATACTCGATTCGGGCCAGAAAACACGCCATGTGACGACTGTCGTCAGCGATACAATGCCCAGCAGGAATAGCACACCGTAAAAGGCTGCTTCACTGACACTGCCAATGACCCACCAGCCGCTCATGCGCCCGCCGCGTTTTTTTCCCCAGAGCCTAATCAGCTTCGTCACCGAGACCTCCGCCATGAACTCGAAATTACCCGCACACAGCGTACCATTCCGATTCCCAACCGCCAGTGCCATCCCGGGTGGCCAATTGATGGCCGGGCTGGCAATTGTCGTCCTGCTTGCTATCTCGTCGCGGCCCACCTGGGCAAATGACTGGCCGCAAATACTCGGACCACAACGCGACGGCCAGGCGGACGCTTCCCAGCCATTGCCCACTGATTGGCCGAAAACTCTCGAGCCGGTGTGGACGTATGACTTGGGAAGTGGCTACGCAGGGGCGGCAATCGTAGCGGACGTCGTATACGTGCCGCATCGCCTCAACGGCAATGAACTGCTCGAGGCCATTGATCTGAAAACGGGCAAGCAAGTTTGGCGGGCCAGCTGGAAAGCAACTTACCGGAGCACAATTGACGCAGACAGCGGCCCGCGTTGTGTACCCATTATTGTAGGCAATCAGGCGATCTGTTACGGCGCAGCCGGAGATTTAGTGAGTGTCCGCACGACCGACGGGCAGATCAGTTGGTCGCGCCCACTCCGTCGAGAACTGAACGCCGACGATGGCTACTTTGGAGCCGGTTCTTCACCGCTGGTGGTCGACGATGTGGTGGTGGTGAATGTCGGCGGGGCGATGGCCGGTATCGTGGGCATCGAATTGGCGACAGGGAAAACCTTATGGAAGTCCACGAACTACGAAGCGAGTTACGCTGCCCCCGTGCAACTAAAGCAAAAGGGGAAGTCGGGTAAACCGCTGGCACTGGTCGTGACACGACTCAACACAGTGGTGATTGACACGGGAAATGGTGCGGTTTTGTCCGATGTGAGGTTTGGCAGCCGAGGACCAACTGTTAATGCCGCCACACCGGTCGAAATTGCCCCTGACACTTTCTTACTGACGGCCAGTTATGGCGTTGGAAGTTTGGTCCTCAAGATCAACGACGGTAAAGCCACAGAGATTTTCCGGGATACCCAATTACTGAGCAGTCAGTACAACACGCCAGTTCGCGTGGGTGAACGCTTAATCGGCATTAACGGGCGGGAAGATTCGGCACCCGCGGCGCTACGCGCCATCGAACCGTTTGAAAAGCAGGTACTTTGGGAAAAGACTGGGATAGGCACGGCGCACTTGATCGCCATCGGCAAGCAAGTCTTGACGATGTCGGTCACCGGTAGTCTTACCTTGTTAGATGGCACCAGCGACAAGTTCAACGTTTTGGCTCAAGGCTCGTTAGCCGGTAAAGCATTTCGCTCGCTCCCCGCACTCTCTGGGAAGGTATTGATTGTGCGCGATTCCATTGATGGCAAGAGCAGTCGCTGTAGCGCCATAAAATTAGGTAAATAGTCGCGAGAGCACCCAGTGCCGGAGAGACTGGGTGACGTGGGTCGCCGTCGCGTCCGCAAGTCGAGGTAAAAGGTCGCAATGGGTTCGCCGCGCCAATTCGAAAGCCACGATTCGACGACGGATTGTTACGGTTGACGGACTGAGTCGACGGCAGAAATCGTGAGAGCTTGGCTCAGCCAGTTTGTCAAATTCAACTTGGCTGATTCCGTGGCGGCTGGATCGATTTCCAATTGCCAATTGTGAGTTGGTTTCCGACCTAAGCTGATTTTAAGCGGTTTGATCTTTCCGCGTCTGGCAATCAAGACATCCAGCTCCTGTCCAGGCTGGTACATGCCCAAACGATCGGGCCAAGCCTCGGGAGTCAGTCGATAACCGTCCAATGCGACCAACTCGTCGTCGACGTTTAGCCCAGCCTGATCCGAGGGAGATCCGCGATAAACTCTGCGTACGATTAAGCGGCCATCCGTGGCCGTTGAGTCGGAGCCGATCCAAACATCGCAGCTTGGCTTTTCACATGCACCCTCTTTCCTGCCATTTCCCAAGCGAAAGCGGAGTCCGAAATATAACAAGGCGGTTGAGTAATCGAGCTCTTGTGGATCACGCACCTGACTGTGCAACCAGCCTCGCAGCTCGGCGCCGCAACGCTGTTCAATCAGTCGCTCGAAGTCGCAAATCGAATATCCCGTATGTCGGAACTCCTGCCACAGTTCCACCATGACGCCTTGGAGCGTGTACGCACCATCGCTCCGTTGCTGCAGCTCAGTATCCAGCAGCCATGCCAGCGCGGCTCCTTTGAGATAATAGCTGATCCTCGCGTTTTGGGAATTTTCATCAGGTCGGTAGTGCTTCACCCAGGTATCCCAAGATGCATCGGCCAACCCTTGGACCAACCGTCCAGGCGCGGTTTGAACAGCTTGTATCGTTTTCGAGAGTCGACAAAGGTATTCATCGCGCGTGCAGATTCCAGCTGCCACCAAAAGCAGGTCGTCGAAGTAACTGGTAATACCCTCGGCAATCCATAACTCACGCGTGTACTGCTCCTGCTGATAGTCGTAATTCATGAGTGCTTTGGGCCGCAACCGCCGCACATTCCAGGTGTGGAAAAATTCGTGGCTGACCAGGGCTAACCAATTGAGATAGGTATCTCGGCGACGCATGGTCCAACGATTGCTCATCAGAACAGTCGAATTGTCGTGCTCCAGCCCACCACCCGACTCACTGATCAAATTGATGAACCAATAATCGTCGTAGGGTACTTCACCCCAAAATTGTTGTTCCACGGCCACGATTTTTTCAATGTCCGTCACTGCCCGATCCATATCCCAGTAGCGGTCATCGCCGACGTTCGCCAAGTAATGTTGCTTGCCTCCCACTGAGAAACTGCGGACTGGAAACTTTCCCAACGCGATGGGTGAATCGACGAGGTCGTCGTAACTACTGGCTTGCAGAAGAATCACGTTGTGCTCGCGATCCAGTTGCACGAGCGAAGTGGCAACGTTGGACCAAGATTCTGGAACGCTTAGCTGGACCTCGATCGGCTCTGCTTGACGTCCTTCAATGTACGGAAAGGAGGCCGCGCCGGTGATAAAGCCGTATTCCTGTTCCACCCAATTCGTCCGCACTGACATCTCACGGCAGTAAAGCGGATAACTTACACGCAACCAGGGGTCATCACCGAACTCCGCTTCCCAAACGTTCTTGGCGATGCGTCGGGCCTGACGCGAATCAGTCACCGCTCCAGCGAAATCGCCGTGCGCCGTAATGGTCAGCTGTTCGATGTTGCGAGTGTATTCGCGAACCATGTAACTGCCGGGCGTCCACACCGGAAAGCTCAGTCTCAGAACGGATTGCTGGGCCTGGGGAATCCACAGAGAGACGTGTATCAGATGTCGCGAGGCTGCCGAAAAATCAGCTTGGTAGATGCACTGCGAGGCTCGATCGATTGCATGAATCATGGGACCGGCAAATCCTTGCCAACGAAAATCAAGTAGATGTATTAGGAAACCAAGTAGCGAAACGGTGGCAAAATCGAGGCGTCAATGGATTGCTACGCGGACGATTGAGGGGC
>JBBQRC010000545.1:0-4394 GCA_038215215.1 Pirellulales bacterium | reverse complement strand
CAAGGGCGTGTCCAAGAAGCCATGGACATCTTGGACAATACCTTCGGCCCTTTTGAACAAACCGCCGAATATAACTACCAACGTGGTGCAACTGTCGCCACTCGAGACGGGCATTTCGACGAAGTTTTACGACTTTACAATCGCGCCCTCCAATACGACGATCGTCACCCCGGTGCTCTGTTCGGTTTAGCGCTTGAGCATGATCGTAAGGGCAATGATATTGAAGCGATCAACCTTTACGAGCGAGCTGCCTCCTGTTTTCCGGCTCACATTGGTACGCTGATCAATTTGGGGGTGCTGTACGAGGACCGCAATGATTTCGCCAAGGCGCAAGCCTGTTACAAGCGCGTGCTGGACGTCTTTCCTGATCACCCACGAGCCAAGCTTTACCTCAAGGATGCGTCCGCATCCGGCAGCGTCTATTACGACGAAGATTCTGCCCGACAGTCAGAGCGCATCAGCCAATTGCTGAGCATCTCGGTCAATGACTTTGAGTTGTCGGTGCGCAGTCGGAATTGCCTTGCAAAAATGGGCATTCATACACTGGGTGACCTCACGAGGACATCCGAACAGCAGTTATTGTCGAGCAAAAATTTTGGCGAAACAAGCTTGATCGAAATTCGCGAAATGCTCACGACGCGCGGATTGTCGCTGGGGCAGTTCTCTGATCAGCAACGCGAGCCAGATCCACCGCTTGACTTGACTGGCATGTCTCCGGATCAGCAAGCTGTTCTGGATCGGCCCATCTCCGATTTGAATCTTTCGGTTCGAGCACGCAAGTGCATGGTCCGCCTGGGTATCAATTCGATCGCCGAATTACTTCGCAAAACCGGTGACGATCTGCTTGAGTGCAAGAACTTCGGAGTTACCAGCTTGAACGAAGTACGTGAAAAGCTAGAGAATATGAATCTCAAGTTGCGTGGTGACTAGTGCACCTAGCTACGGCCCCGGGATTCGCCTTCAATTTGCTTGCGAAAGATTCGCGGTCAAGTGCTCGATTGGGACGGATTTCGACGCTTCGAGGTGATATCGACACGCCAGTCTTTATGCCAGTTGGGACGCAAGGGACTGTCAAGGGTCTGTGTATCGACCACGTGCACTCGACGGGGGCTCAAATCATCTTGGGCAACACCTATCATTTGGCGTTGCGTCCGGGAAGTGAACGCGTTGAGCGACTCGGCGGTTTGCACGCATTCATGGGTTGGCAGCTGCCGATCTTAACGGATAGCGGCGGCTTCCAGATATTCAGTTTAGCGGGACTCAGCAAAATAACCGAACACGGGGCTAAGTTTCGGTCTCATATCGACGGCAGCCACCTCGAGCTGACACCGGAAGAATCCATTGCCATTCAAGAGCGTTTAGGGAGTGACATTGCGATGGTGCTTGACCACGTCGTGGCGCTGCCTGCCGAGCGGGCGGTGGTCGAAGACGCTATGCATCGATCCACTCGCTGGGCAGAACGCTGCCTGGCAGCCGCCAAGCGAGTCAGCCAAGCCAAGTTTGCAATTGTTCAGGGTGGGCTGGATGCTGACCTGCGCAGGCAGAGTGCACAGGCATTGGCGGAAATGCCCTTCGACGGATTTGCGATTGGTGGCCTAAGTGTAGGTGAACCGCCTCCGGAAATGTACCGCGTGATTCGCCAGACGACCCCCTACTTGCCGGAGCAGCGTCCGAGGTATTTGATGGGTGTAGGTCGTCCGATTGACTTGCTCGAAGGTATCGCCGGTGGCATCGACATGTTTGATTGCGTCATGCCAACTCGCAATGGACGCAATGCACTTGCCTTTACCTGGGACGGCACCTTGCGGATGCGGAACGCCGTCCATATAGACGACATCCGCCCAATCGATGAAACTTGCCCCTGCTTGGCTTGCCGCCACAGTCGAGCCTATATTCGGCATCTGTTTATTGCCAAAGAAATGCTTGGCCCGATTCTGCTGACCCATCACAATTTAACTTTCTATCAACTGCTCTTGGCCGAAGCGCGGCGGCAAATCGCGGCAGGGACCTATGCAGATTGGTTGGACCATCAGCGCCGGCGTTTGTCGGGCGACGATAAACTAGCTCTAGCGGATGAAGTTTCGGAGTAGAAATTCTTTCCATTCGCCACCAATCTTGGCGGCGCTGCAGCGAACAGATAGATACAGGCATCTTGAACGATGCTAAATTCCACTCGATAAATTACGATCTCACTATCCGCAACTAATGGGCTTCCGGTTTCCAAAAAAACCGCGGCTAACGCCCTGCGGCTAATAGAAAGTGGACACGTAATGATCGTACGATGATAAGCTGGCGTTTTGATTGGTCGGTTGAAACCCCCATCAACTGCCAATACATCCATTTCCCATGGTTCGCGACGGCGAGTTCCAAATGAATACTACTGCTGATTCAGAACCCTTCAAATGCTCGCCTTTGCGCGCCATGCAGTCTGTTACGGAAGGGCCAAATTGGGCCATGAATCTGCTGTGGCTTAGCCTGGCTGTCCTATTGCAGCAATTCATCGTCGGCTCAATCTTTGCCTTCGGCTACGGTTCGGAAATTATTCAAGCGCGCGCCGGGCACCCCAGCCGTACCAATCCAGACATTGACGTCAACCGCCTGGGCGATACCTTCATGCGTGGCTTGTGGCCTTTTCTGGTTTACCTAATTGGTGCACTGGCTGTCGGTTTATTGGCCATGATTCCGATTTTCGTGATACTGGCCATCGGCCTTTTTCTGTTTGCGGCCTCTTCGGAAGAAGTCGCATTTTTCGGTATTGCGATTTTCGTCTTTCCAGTGGCAATCCTCGTCAACCTGCTGTCGGCGATTCTCGTCGGCCCACTGTGTATTCGTGCGATGATTTGTCAAGACTTTCAAAAATCGTTTGATCTCGCTTGGATCAGAAGCTTCATCCGCTTGGTGGGCTTTGACATGCTCATCTCGTCGATCATCTTTGGCTTACTGTCGATACCCGTGATCTTCTTGGGTTTGTTGCTGTTCTGCATAGGCCTTTACCCGGCAATGGGTTTGCTGACCGCGGCTGCCTTTAATCTGTTGTCGCAGTGGTACGAGCTATTTCTGTTGCGCGGCGGCGAACCAGTTGAACCCGGGGGCAACGCCATCATTGATGCCACGGTAGTGAGTTATTGAGTTCGTCGCAGGCGGTGAATGACGCCTAATGCGCCCCAGGCATCCGCGACACTCAGTTTGCTTCGGCCACCTTGGCGGACATGGTAGGTGATCGGCAATTCAACCAACTTGGCACCTTGCCGGTGAAGTGCTGTTAAGATTTCTTCGAGGAAGCCGTAACCATTGCAAGTCAAATCGTCGATTCGCAATTGTTGTAAGGAACGGACTCGATAACAGCGATACGAACCACTGCAGTCGCTAATGGGTAGCGACAGCCTTTGTGTCGCATACCGATTCAGGGCGCGACTAATGAGCATGCGGACAGCCGATAGCCCCTCGGTGCTGCCACCTTCGACGTAACGTGAACCAATCGCCACGTCCGCCACTGCGTTATCGCAAAGCTCGATCAGTCGGGGCACCTGGCTTGGATCGTGGCTCATATCGGCATCCAGGTTCACCAGAAACTGGTAGTCGCGTCCCAAGCACCAACGTATGCCATCGCGAAGGGCGGATCCCAAACCGAGCTTGTGGGGCCGCGACAATAGATGCAATCCGCGCACTTGCGAGGTCTGCTGTTGCGTCCACTCGCCGGTCCCATCGGGGGAATTATCATCAACCACCAGGATGTCGTACTTAGGGGCAACTAGTTGTAATTGATGAAGGACCTGCGGTAGGGTCTGGATTTCATTAAAGGTACACAACACGATCAGCACTCGGCCGCGGGAGTCCTCAACCACTTTCGTCGCCAGTTGTCGTGTAGGATTTTCCATGCGTTCAACAGCATCCGGGCAACTGGGAGGTTTTATGCTACACCGCGAGTGGCATGGCGATCTGCGTTTTCTTCAACCTGGACGAATCTACGTGACGGTCGACAGCTAGTCCAGGTCGCATAAGCTTAAGGGCATTTCATCCAGCGGGTCTTGCACCCGCATACCCTTCTTACCGGAGAAGATCTCATAAAGTGGTTTGCCTACCAGTTCACCACGCCAGCCCTCAAGCAAAATCAGTGATTCTTCTTCGTCCTCAGCGGGTTCCGGTGTTGTCGTGGGGTCCAGCCAATACGAAGCGAGGCGTCCCACATCGTCGGAAGTTCCTACAATCGCCGGCGCAATTCCATGAGTACGGCACAAGTAGGACATGGCTGCCGTGAGAAATTGCTGGAGCAACGCGGGTGGTCGCGGTCGTTTCATCGTACCCACCCAGGGTGAAGCCGGAATCGGTTTGGATAAGCCTAGTTCAATCGCGTCCGCAATCTCGGGGATAAATTTCTGAAAACCTGGGAAGTG
>JBBQRC010000544.1:0-4398 GCA_038215215.1 Pirellulales bacterium | reverse complement strand
AAGGGCTCTCGTGGTCTAATTGACGATGGCTGATGACCACGAGCCCAGTCGAAGAGGCGATGGTGATCGCGCGGATGTGATTTGACGTTGCTCGAAAGCACGTTGAAGAATAGATTTGCATCGCAATTTGAGTGTGCCACTGGCTTTTGCCAGTGCGAACGGAGGATCGGTCCTTGCCTGGCCGATGGTAAGCTCCAACATATGTGAGTCGGGAGCAAAACTTGCCGAAGTTTTCATCGTGCAAGTTCCAAGAAGCCTTCCAGTAGCTGACCTCGTTCGCCACGGTCGAGCAGGCTGTCACACGATTCCTGCACGGTAGAATAGCAGTCACTGGAAGGCTTCGGGACTATCCGACCTTGATTACTTCGGCAACTTTACTGTAGGCACCAGTTGCTTAAAATATCTACGCTGGTTAACGGCTCAACTGCTCCGTTCGCACTGGTAAAACCAGCGGCACCCTGCGAAAATAATTTATGTAAGGCGAAATTGTGTCTGCAGCATGGTTTTCCTTGGTTTGCTTATTCAGCTTGTTGTCCTTCCCGTTGTTTGCGGACTTGATCCCGCCGGGCTTCAAGTCGGTGGAACTCAGTCGAAACTGCGGGAGAACTTGAGCATGCAACGTCGGGATTTTATTAGTGCTACTGCGATCGCGGCAGCAGCCACTGCCTTGCGGGCAGCCAATCAGCGTGGGCCTCGAATTTTGTTGCGTTCGTCGTGGCAAGTTGTCAACATTGGTGATATTGCGCACACGCCTGGTGTTCTGACGCTTATTGAACAACACATCCCCGATGCCGAAGTTATCCTGTGGGCATCAGGCTCGCTGAGCGATGAAGTGGCGGCCATGGAGCATAAGCGATTTCCGAAACTCAAGATTGTCAAGGGCACGATTGGCGTCGATGGACGCGCCGCTAATAAGGAGCTGGACGCCGCACTGCAGTGGGCTGATTTTTTATTGCACGGTTCTGGACCATCGCTAGTGGCCGCTAAAGATGTGGCTGCTTTTGCGCAGCACACGGCGAAACCATTTGGAGTGTACGGCATTACTCACGGTTCGTTTCTTTCCAGCAACGACAAGGAATTGCTCAGCCAAGCCAGCTTTGTTTTCTTCCGTGACTCGGTTTCATTGGACTATGCGCGTCGCGAAGGTGTGAGTAGTCCAATTATGCAATTCTCGCCAGATGGCGCATTTGCTTGCGACCTGCGCAACGACGAAAGAGCACTTGCCTTCCTACGAGAGAATGATTTGCAGGAAGGACAGTTCCTGTGTTGTTTGTCGAGACTTCGCTATACACCGTACTGGACGATTCCCGGATCAAATCGAGCCTTTGATCCAACGCGGCATGCCCGCAATGAGGCAATGAAGGAGCACGACCACCGCGCTCTGCGAGAGGCCATCACCGCTGTTGTTCGCGAAACTTCGCTGAAAATCTTGCTATGTCCCGAGGACATGACACAGATGGCAGTAGGAAAAGAGCTGTTGTGGGATAAATTGCCCGCTGATGTCCAGCCTCGCGTTGTCTGGCGCGAGCATTATTGGTTGACGGACGAAGCATTGTCTACATACGTGCGTAGTGCTGGATTGTTTGGCAGTGAAATGCACTCCCCCATCATGGCGATCGGGAATGGTATCCCAGCGATCGTTTGCCGCTTTGAGGAGCAAACGAGTAAGGGGATGATGTGGCGCGATATTGGATTGGGCGACTGGCTATTCGACCTCGATTTGCCCGCGGATCATCAGGCACTAGTAACAGCCGTAATGGACATGGCAAAAAATCCGGCCCAAGCCCAAGCCAAAGCAGGGCAGGCTCGCAAACTGGCCACTGAACGCCTGGCCGAAACGATGGCAGTGGTGAAATCCGCTTCTCAAAAAGCGGTTCGATAAGGGCCCCCGCTATGGAATGTTACAGTGCGTGTTGTGGCTCAGCGACTGGCGCGGCGCACGGCCAGCACGGTGTATCCCGGATTTTTCTGCAGGGCTAAAGTGGCCGCATACTCACTGTTCTGCGCGGGCACCATCACCGCCATAGGGCGGCCATAAACACCGGGGCCAGGGATTAGACCCACTTGCCAAATGGCGATGATGCCTGTCGCCGCAGCCAGCATGTCGAGTTTCATAACTTCAATCTGTTGGTTGGCAGCGCGATCACGCTGGTATGCCATGGCCGCCGACCGCATCATCAGGCTCTCACGCTCCTGAGATTCTTCACTCTCCTGCTTCTCAAGCCACAGTTCCCAACCTGGCTTCAAGACCTTTAAATCCTCGGAGGAGAACAAAAAGAACGGAGCGCTCACTTTATCGCCGCTTTCCAGTTCCATGAGTACCCCTTCGAGCGTATAAATTTTGGGTTTCCCCCCTAAACTTTTGGCCCACTCTTCGAGTTGAGCTTCGTTCTCGAATTTCCGCTCCTCAAGATGTGAAAAGATTTTCAGCAATAGAACTTGATGAAGGGGATCGATCATCGAATAAGCTTTGTCATCGATGTGTACTTTCCCAAGTTTCCGCTGGACCTTCATCTCTTGCTTGCCAAACGCGAGGACTTTTCCGCGCACTTTGAGCCCTTCGACACCTGTCCAGGTTTGCATCTCATCTGCCGACTTCTTGGCTGCATCTTCGACCGTCTGCGAACGAATGTACTCATTATCGGCAACAGACAACTGAGCTAGCTCGATGGCGACCAGTTGTCCCGTGGTGCGTTTGAGCACCACCGTGGTTGTGTTGGACGCAACTACGTCTGCTTCAATCTTGTAACTGCCATCTTTACTTGTCCACTCGCGTCCCGTCGCCAGGCCAGTCAAGCCCAGCCCAAGCAGCAATAGAGTCGCCACACTCAAAATGGAATTTACGCAGTTCTTCATCTAACCTTCTCCGATTTGGTAATGGTAACTTGTTTGCTAGTGCTCTAGTTCAGCTTGGATTTCCAGAAGCCTTATTATATCACCTGCCGTTTCGACGAAAACCGACCGATTACAAGCATTCGTGCTAGCGAGTCTACTTTAAACAGCTGTTGTCATGGAAACGGCGAAAAACTGGGCAAAAAGGCCTGGAGGATAAAACTCAGAATGAGCAGCAGCACAATGACGACGAACGCGCCTTGTTTCCAACGAGCGAGAAGAGGGCGATCCGCCGTCGATCCCTCCACGTCATCCTCGTCTTCGGCATAGCCACCTGTGGCAAATTCGGGAGCGGCATCTGGATTGCGCCAATCATGCTCCTCGACGGCGTGGCAATGATGGCACTTTCTGGCCCCAACCCTCAGACTTTTTCCGCAATTTGGGCAATCAAAGAACTGAATGCTCATCGGTGTTAATGATCCTTGGAACCATTTCTCTAGTGCAATTATTTGTTCTTATTAGTTTTTTTCGATTTCGGTTTCTGCGAATCGCTGCTGACTTGCGAAGTCGGTTTCGCCTCGTCCGCAGGTGTGGGGAGATATTTGCCTAATCGCAGCTTGACAGCCGCCATGCCGGGCTGCTGATCGAGATTACGAAATTCGTTGGGGTCGTTCGCGTGATCGTAGAGTTCCTCGTCACCGTTCTCATAGCGGATATAACGGTACTGAGAGTCCCGTGCCGCATGATTACCACGTCCGTGGCTGCATACAGCCACCCCCGTCCAGTCCGCTGCGGGATCCTGCAACAGAGGTAAGAGACTTGCCCCTTTCACGTGATTCGGGATTGGTAACCCGGTCAGATCACACAGTGTGGGATAGACGCTCATATAGTCGACGGGAGCGTCGAGCTTCACTCCGGCGTTCGTCACTCCCGGTGCGGCAATCGCAAACGAGGTGCGGGTGGCCTCTTCCCAGAGCGCGAATTTACGCCAGTGTTCCTTCTCACCCAAGTGCCAACCGTGATCGGTCCACCACACGACAATCGTCTTTTGGGCTCGCGGACTCTTCTCCAGGCCGGCCAACAATCGACCGACTTGGTCATCGAGAAAGGAGATCGTGGCTAAATATCCCTGCACCGCTCGTTGCCACTGCTGTCCATTGAGGACAGCCGCATGATCGCCGCCGGACTTCGCCATCTTTTGACCTGCCTCGGGAATGTCTCCAAGATCGTTTTCCGTTACCACTGGCAACTGGATCGAAGCCAGTGGAAATCGATCGAAGTATGCCTGTGGCACGTACCAGGGCAAGTGGGGTTTGACGTAACCCACAGCTAAAAATAATGGTCGATCGGCTGGCTGTTCGTTGAGTTGTTCGATGGCCCAATCAGTAAGTTTATAGTCCCCCATCTGACTCGGTTTGGCCGCGATTGGACCCCAGTCGAAGTGCGAGCGGTTCAGACCATTCAAATTTGCCTCCTGATGGCCCGCAGAGGGAAACAGACCGACCCATTTACTCCAGGAATCGTCGCGCCCTTCAGCATTCAAATTATGGTAGATTTTTCCACCAC
>JBBQRC010000543.1:0-4400 GCA_038215215.1 Pirellulales bacterium | reverse complement strand
GAGCCCGGCCAAAGAGTAGTGGGCGACAGTTCAACCAGCGCGAAAGGCAAGCTTGGCTTCGTGGAGCCAATCGACTTTGCCGTTCTTGGGCTCCGTGATCCAGTAGGCCTTCTGTGAATCGACCACACGCAGTCGCTTGTTGTGTAGTTTGGCGAGATGCTCGATACGCTGGCGATTGGCATACGTCATCACCAGGTAGTTATCTTCCTTTTGCAGCACTTTGACAAACCAAATCGCGGCATCGATCTTCAGTTCAGCCACCTCCAACAAACACTTAACTGGCTTGGGAATGCGGCCAAAACGATCGGTGAGTTCCTCTTTTAGGTCGTCCAGTTCGCTCACATCACTAATGCGACTGAGGCGGCGATAGACATCGATACGCTGTCTCAGCTCGGGGACGTACTCCACGGGCAAGAAAGCCCGCACCGGCAAATCGATGTCAACCTCCATCGAGATCTTGGGAGGTTCGTGCATAAGCTCGCGCACCGCACTGCCCAACAATTGACAATACAACTCGTAACCGACCGCCGCAATGTGCCCACTTTGCTGGGTTCCCAACAGATTGCCAGCGCCACGAATCTCCAAATCGCGCATGGCGATGCCAAAGCCGGCACCAATCTGACTGTACTCTTCAATCGCATGCAAACGTCTGGCGGCGTCGGGTGACAGGTGCTTGTGACGGTCGACCAACAAGTAACAATAAGCTTGATGTTTGTAACGGCCTACGCGACCGCGCAACTGATGCAGTTCCGACAAACCGTAGCGATTGGCCTCGTCGATAAAGATCGTGTTGGCATTGGGAATGTCCAAACCGCTTTCAATGATGGTCGTGGCCAGCAATATATCGAAGCGATGCTCGATAAAGTCAATCATGACCTGCTCGAGGGCCCCCTCTTCCATCTGTCCATGTCCGATCACGATACTTGCATCGGGACAAATGCGTTGCAGTTTGGCGGCAACTTCTTCGATATCCTGAACGCGGTTATGCACGAAATAGATCTGCCCACCGCGGTTGAGTTCGCGCAAGATCGCATTGCGGATGATGTTCTCATCGAATCGCACCAAACGTGTTTCTACACTCAGTCGATCTTCGGGTGGCGTTTCGAGATTTGAGATGTCGCGCACACCCACCAACGACATGTGCAACGTCCGCGGAATAGGAGTGGCCGACAGCGTTAACACGTCCACGTTGGCACGCATGTGCTTAAGACGTTCTTTGATTTCCACCCCAAAGCGTTGCTCCTCGTCGATGATCAGCAGGCCAAGGTTGTAGAACTTAAGATCTTTGGAAGCAATCCGATGCGTGCCCACAACGATATCCACGCGACCACTGTGAATACCGCGGACCGTTTCACGTTGTTGTCTTGGGGAAGCAAACCGACTGAGTTTTTCGATGTCGAAGGGAAACTCGGCCATACGTTCGCGAAAGGTCTTGTAATGTTGCTCGGCCAGTACCGTCGTGGGGACCAAAACGGCCACCTGATAGCCGCTGTCGATGGCTTTGAAGGCGGCCCGCATGGCTACCTCCGTCTTGCCAAAGCCAACGTCGCCGCAAATCAGACGATCCATCGGTCGTGCGCGGACCATGTCGTTTTTAACCGCACTGATAGCCGACAACTGATCCGGTGTCTCAACGTACGAAAACGAAGCGTCAAATTGGTTTTGCCAAATGCTATCCTGCGCGAAGGCGATGCCCGGTTGGCTACCACGCCGCGCCTGCAGTTCGAGCAACTCGACGGCCATGTCTTGTACCGCATCCTGGGCAGCTTTTTTCTGCTTGGCCCACGACTGGCCACCAATTTTGGCTAGCTTGGGACGACTCTTGGTGCCACCGACATAACGTTGTACGAGCTCAATTTTAGAACTGGGGACAAAAATTTTTGTCCCACCATCAAATTCCAATTCGAGGTGCTCAAATTGCTGGCCGTGTTTTTCCAACAATTTGGTGCCGCGATAGACTCCGATGCCGTGAGACAAATGTACGACTAAGTCACCCTCACGGAGATCGAGAAAACTATCGATCGGGCGACTCTTCGTCCGCTTGGTTGAGCGTCGGACGTGGGAGCGACGTAGCAATTGCCCGGCCGTCAATACCAACAAACCTTCAGGCAAGATCTCAAAACCGCTCTGCAATTGACTGATGACGATCGTCAGTCGCTCTTCTTTCGCGGCTTGCGAGGGTGCGAGCAGTTCGCGCATGCGATCCTGCTCCCCTTCGTTCATGGCGACTACGATCGTCTGGCGCTGACCGCTGTGTTGATCGA
Organism: Pirellulales bacterium; assembly: GCA_038215215.1. Lineage (GTDB taxonomy): Bacteria > Planctomycetota > Planctomycetia > Pirellulales > Pirellulaceae > Aureliella. Next base: position 2,136 of record JBBQRC010000543.1, on the reverse strand, counting down.
TATCGCTGGCTAACCGTTCCAAGTCACCGCCTATCCGCTCGACGGTTCCTAGCGGTAGTTGGATCAACTTCCCCAGATAACCCTCTTCCGCCAATTGGCAGGCGAAAATCAACGGAAAGTGACTTAACCGCTGCCAGACTTTCTCCGGTGTAGCAAATCGCTCTGGAAAAGGGATGCGATGTAGGAAGGCTGTCGCCGCGGCCGTCACGCTACGCTGCTCGTGGACGACAATGGCGGTTTCTGCGGTGAGGTAATCGAGTAGCGAACCGTCCTGTGCTACCGCCCCCTGTGCGCCCAGCAATTGAAGTTGCTGGCGCTGTTCGATGCTACGCTGTGACGCGATGTCAAAAGTGCGGAGCGATTCTACCTCGTCATCAAACAATTCGATCCGCACCGGTAGCGGTTCGTCGGGGGGAAAGATATCTAAAATGCCACCCCGGACCGCAAATTCACCCGGCAATTGCACCGAACTGGTGGCGTGGTAACCTGCTTTTACCAACCAAGTTCGCAAGTGATCGAGGTCGATGCGTTTACCCGCTTCGACGATCTGTTTGTCCCCTTCGAGCGAAGCGGGGCTGGGGACGCTCTGCAGCAGTGCCGGCAGAGTGGTTACGATCAGTGGTGGCTGTCCCAACGCAGTGGCGGAAAGCACCTGCGGTGATTCCGCCCCCGCCTGCGCGACGGAATAGTTATACAACCAACTCAGCACATGCAGCCGCTGCGCCGTTTCCTGATGCTGGAGTGATTCGAGCTCTGTTTCTTCGCTGCCGGCAGGAAAGACCTCAATGCGGGCGCCGAGCAATTGCGAAATCTCAGCGGCCACGGCCTCGGCTTCAGCAATTTGAGCACATAAGATCAGCAGCGGTCGTGGTGCTGCGCGAAACCAACCGGCCGCGATCGGTGCCAAACCTGCCGGCCAGACCGAATCAATCGAAACTCTGCGCTCTTCTGCGAGTGCCGCGATTGCCGCGTGTAAAGACGACAGTGCCGCCACTTCGCCGACTGCATCGGCCAATGTTCTTTCCGCTCGCGTCTCCGAGCGTTTGACGTTAAGTACGGCGCGACGCTCAGCCATGGCGCTCGCCGCTCTCCTCATAACAAGAGTTGCTCAAGTTTGAACCCGCGAAACTTCAGGTGGTAATATTTGCACGCCACGTCGTAGTTTTTCGCCACGTGGTTGAGCCTCTCCGAGATGCAGCTTGCACCTCTCGGAGAAATTTGCCGACGTGGGCCGGTTCATTTTCATTTATGAATTACCTATTGTAGCGACCCAAACAGCCTATCCCGTCGTCTATCGACTGAATAGCCAGCTAGAGCAAATTCTTGCTAGAGCAAATTCTCTTCGAAATGCTCCGTCAAGCACTTGATAGCTTGTTCGCCTTTTTGGCTATCGATTACGACGTTGACGCGAAGTTCGCTGGTATTAATCATTTCGACGTTGATCCCAGCTTTGGCCAGCACTTCGAACATGCCAATGGCCACGCTGGTATGGCTGCGTAGGCCGATACCGCTAACCGAGAGTTTGGTGATCTCCTGGCTGCTTTGCACGCGACGGAACGCAAATCGCTGTTTGAGTTCTTCGACAAATTTCATTCAGGCCGCGTACTGCGAACGCGGAATGGTAAAGCTGATGCTCGTATCCCCTTGATAACCGTCGTAACTTTGCACGATCATGTCGACAAAAATGCCGGCGGCCGCGACTGCGTCAAAAGCGTCAGCCGCTAGGCCCGGTGAATCTGGGACGCCCACCAGCGTGATGCGCGCCTGATCATCCACTCGGGAGATATCGCTGAGCGATAATTGCTCCATGTCGGCCATGCGCAGGTCGGCCACCAATTTGTCAACGTCGGTGGCAGTGCTGACTCGCCGCGGTAGTTTTTCCCACGTGGCCGCGTCGGCGGGTCGGCGAAAAAGTTGAAATGTTTGGTGCACTGCGCGGAGGGCTGCCTGCGACTCGGCGCGGGAAACTAAAACCGAGATTTTGATCTCGCTGGTGGTGATCATCCGGATGTTAATGCCGGCGTCCGCAACGGCACGGAACATCTTCTGCGCGACGCCAGTTTGTTTGGCCATTCCTAGACCGACCGCCGAGACCTTCGAGACTTGGTCATCCTGAGTAAAGCCAGTCGCGCCCAC
>JBBQRC010000542.1:0-4404 GCA_038215215.1 Pirellulales bacterium | reverse complement strand
GGTTCGCGATTGAACAAAGATGCTGCAGCCGCGAAATTCCGCGAGCTAAACATTGGCGATTTGACGCAGGGTACGCTGGCGTGGCTACACCACACGTTAGACAGCTGGAAATTGAACTTGCGCGAACAACAAATCGCCGGTGAATTGTTGCGTGAACTGCGCGCCCGCAGCGAATTCTTGTTGGACGTGGGACTGGATTATTTGTCGTTATCGCGGCCAGCCAACACGCTCAGCGGAGGTGAGTCGCAGCGGATTCGTTTGTCCAGTCAGTTGGGTAGCGGCCTGTGTGGCGTACTCTACGTACTGGACGAACCCACGATTGGACTGCATCCACGCGATAACCTGCGATTGATCAGCGCACTTAAGAAACTGCGCGATATTGGCAACACGTTGATCGTCGTCGAGCATGACCGCGATGTGATCGAAAGTTGTGATCAGGTGTGCGACTTTGGTCCCGGTTCGGGCCGCCACGGCGGTGCGTTGGTCGGTCAAGGAACCGCCGCCGAATTGGCGCTTCAACCCAATAGCGTCACCGGTCCATTCATCAACGACCGACTGACGATTCCCGTTCCTAAAGTTCGTCGCACTATGGATAAGGGGAATCTGGAATTACGTGGTGCGAGGGCGAACAATCTTCGCCGCGTCGATATCGACATTCCCTTTGGTCGATTGATCGCCATTACAGGTCCGAGCGGGAGCGGGAAGAGCTCTTTAGTCCACGAGGTGCTTTATCCGGCGCTGCATAAGCAATTGGCCAAGCAATCGGCTGCTGGCGGCACCTATGACTCGCTGGCTGGCATCAATTTGATCGACAAAGTGATTCGCGTTGATCAAAGCCCCTTGGGCTCAAACCCTAGTTCAACGCCCGCCACGTACACCGGTGTCTTTGACTTGATCCGCCAGCTTTTCTCGCAATTACCGGACGCGCGAGCGCGTGGCTTCACGCAGCGGCAATTTTCCTTCAATGTACCGGGTGGTCGCTGCGAAAAATGCGAAGGGAACGGTCAGATCCGCATTGAGATGCACTTTCTGCCCGACGTCTGGGTGCAGTGCGATAGTTGCCATGGGCGGCGGTTTAACGAAGACACGTTGTCGATCGAATACCATGGATTCACCATTCACGATGTGCTGGAAATGCAAATCGGCCAAGCTGTGAATGTGTTCGATAACATCCCCAAGATTCGACGCATCTTACAGACCTTGTCGGACGTAGGGCTGGATTACATTTCGCTAGGGCAGTCGGCCCCAACGTTATCGGGCGGCGAGGCACAGCGGGTAAAACTGGCGGCTGAACTGGCGCGACCCGATACCGGCAGGACGTTATACCTGCTCGACGAACCGACCACGGGCCTGCACTTCGCCGACATCATCAAACTGCTTGAAGTGCTGCAGCGGTTGGTCGACTTGGGAAATACAGTGTTGGTCATCGAACATAACCTGGATGTCATCAAAGCCGCGGATTGGGTCATCGACATCGGACCCGAGGCCGGACTGGACGGCGGCCGGATTGTCTTTAGCGGTACCCCCGAGGATCTGGTAGCACATGCACAGGCGGCCGCTCCAGAGCAGCCTAATGCGCCGAAGAAACGCGCTCGGGCAAAGAAAACGACTTCGAAAAATGGTGTGACCAAGCCCGCTGTGTTGCTCCGCAGCCACACTGGCGAAGCCCTAGTTCCAGCACTCCAGTCCGCGGAATACCAGGAACGGGAGGCGTACGACCCACGCGAAATTACTGGTACGCGCCATGGCGACTTGGAACTGGAGCACATCGGACGCGATACGCTTCTGCCCTGGCAGGCGGATGGCAAACGCTGGCACACCAAGGACAGCGTCGATCGCAAAGGTGAGCCGATTCGCTGGGACCGTCAACTGTTGATCAAGCTCACCGACGTCATGGAGGAGACGGGTGGCTTCTCACCCATCAATTGGGGAAATCGAAGCATCGTCGAAGTCACAGGACCGATCAAGAGCAAAGGTTGGTTTCTGCATGCGATCACGGCCGAAACTTGGCTGCTGAAACTAAAAATCCGCGTGCCCCGTCGTGCGTTCACCAAAAATCAACTCGAAAGCTTGGTCACCCTGCCAACGCTCAATCAAATGGAAGACATTGAGCAGTATGGCAACGAGCCGCGAATTCGTGCCCGCGCGGCGGGCGCGTGGATGGAACTTGAACTTCGCCCACACTCGCTCGCTGAACTGGATACTCCCAAGTTTTGGAAATGGTTGAGCGAAGCCATGGCTATCTTCCTCGGAAAGACTCCGGCCACCGAGGCGGCTGCAGAATCGACCGACCCCGAAAAGCATTCGCCCTGGAAAGTGCTAAAGCAGCGCTGGCATTCGCTGCGAAAAGGCTTCCCGCCAGGTCGCAGCATCGCCTGGCCGGCCGAAACATTAAGTGTTTTCATCCAATCGGTACACCAGACGTCCGGTGAAGGGCGTTGGCGCTGGGATGAGCAGACGCATGCGCGCTATTACCTACCGGGACAGGAAGAGCCTTGGATCACGTTGCACACCAAGCGACCAGAGGGCCTGGTGGCGGTGCTGAATGGCCCACGCGGTTTCAAGCCCGATGGATTGAAGGATTCGCTCCCGGTCCCCGTGCAGATTACCGCGCGCGGTGATACCGATGAACACATGCAAATTGCCTTTACAGAGCTGCAGCAGCCTCGCGACACCAGCGTTAAGAAGCTTCTGGCGGCTCATTTGGAATTTTTACGTTCACGCGCGGCGGTCAAATCGGTAGGCTCGTAACAAGGCAGTCTACCGGCACAGCGATACGGCGCGGCATTGATTCGCAAGCTAAAGGAAAGCGTAGATCAATATCTGAATGACCAAAGCCAAGCCCGCGCCCAGTTTCAGATTTTCGTCCCAACGCTTAACACCGTGTGTGGGAGTCGTTTCCGAGCGAGGTAGATTCAGAACCCAAACCAACACTGCGGCGAGCGAACCCACAAACAGCCAACGCACCCAGGCAAGTGGGATAGCTTGAAGCAATTGCCTGACGAACTCACCAAACGCATGAAGTGGTGTCATGTGTCCGATCCTGATGGCGCGTGCGGTTGCGTCACGGTGGCGCGATAGACGTATTGCAGCTTGGCTTCCGGTTCTGGTTTGGTCATCCAGCTCATCCCGACCAGGACGAAGGCCGAGACGGCAAACGCCCAAATAGAAAAGTACAGGAATGGTTCTTGAATCTTGAATAAAGGTTGCAGTTCGAAAGCTGCGATCACTGCAGGCTGATTCAGCGCGAACAGTGCAATCGATGTGGCGATACCACACAGCAACGCCACGACGGCCGCCTTGCCGGTCGCTCGCCTCCACAGGATGCCGATGAGTAGAATGGCGAACGCGGGGCCTTGGAAAAATGCCATGAGGGTCTGAAATATGGCGTAAATTCCTGGGCTGTCATTCATTCCGGTTAACAACAAAGCGAATAACACGGCCCAAATTACCAGTATGACTGTGGTGATTCGTCCGACGGTTAACAACCGCTCTTCGGTAATATTTGGGCTGATAAACCGGCGGATTAAATCGTTCGAGACAATCGTTGCAGCCGAATTCAGATACGAATCGATGCTTGACATCAGTGCGGCCAGGAAGGCGGCCACGAACATGCCGCGCAGCCCAGCGGGAAGCAGAGCTCCGACCAGTTTGGGAATAGCTGCGTCGCCATCATTCATGTCGGGGAGTATGGCGAGGGCGATAAGACCGGGAACAGCCACAAGCAGCGGAATAATATTTTTAAGCACTGCACCCCACACATAAGCAGCTTTGGCCTCAAACTCGCTACGTGCACCCAACGAGCGCTGCACAATCGCTTGATTCCCAATCCAGTACGCAGGACTCAAAATCAAAGCTAGTCCGAAATAAATACCCGGCCATGGAAATGGTGTTTGGGTATCTACAGGTAAGATCAAGGATGTTTGCTCTGATCGATCGGGGTCGACCAACTCACCTACATCGACCAGGCTCGTCTTCGCGGACGCCGCTTCTTGCTCTAGATTGAAATGGTCTACTTCGGCCTGTTTGACTTGGGCCAATCGCTGTTGCAAGCCGCTGATACCGCCCACTTCGACCAACCCCAAGACGAGAATCATCAGACAACCTCCGATCATCACCACGCACTGAATGACGTCCGTGTAAACCACTGCCGCCAGGCCTCCTACCATTGTGTAGCCACCGACCAGCAGGGCGGTAGCGACGATGCATACGGTCTCGTTCCACCCGAATAATTCCGCCATCATTTTGGAGGACGCGAACAGCATAATGCCCAAATTGCAGGCCATGAACAACAGCCAGCAAACAGCCGTAATGGCGCGAACGCCGTAGTTGTAACGGCGTTCAAGGAACTCCGAGATGTTATACACACAAGCGCGATAGAAGTACGGAATAAACACGAAAGCG
>JBBQRC010000541.1:0-4415 GCA_038215215.1 Pirellulales bacterium | reverse complement strand
TCATCGCAAACGGATCGCCTACGCTGCGGAAGTGGCGGCTAGGCTGGAGCCGTGGGCCTGTGACACCGTGGGAATGGGAGCCTTGTCGATGACGCGATCGCCGTGGATGGCCCCACCGCCACCATCGCACGATGAGGCTCGCCCTGGCGGTGGTTTCGATGAACTACCATGGTCTAATGACAGTTCGTTGGGTGGCAGCCTGGCTGGCCAAAGCACCGATGGCCGCGGCGCGTCGCCCACCGACCACTCAGTCCCCGCCCCCCATTCAGGCAGCACACCAACCGGCGAAAACGCTGCCATGGGGCAGGTCACTGCATTTTCCACCAGTGAGTCTGGCCAACCAGCCGTGCCCGCACAGAACACTCGTCTGAGTATCGGTATGGTCGTCGCGCTCACGGTGGCTATCTGCCTGCCCCCCGCGCTGTTGATCGGAGCCATCCTGGGGTACCTGGTGGCACAGCGTTAATAGTTTGAATAAGGGGTTAGCGGTTTAATTAGGGGCTCACGCAGGTTCCTTGGAGCACTGTGGGTCGAGAAATCACCCCCAGCAATACCCCTCCTTCCACAACGATCAGCCACCGCAACCGAGACGATGGTCCGTGTTTGAGTTACACTAGCCAGCACACGCAGTCATCATTCAAAAAAAGAAGCCTCCCTTACTTCCCCTTCCTCGCTTCGGTTGAGTCCACTATGCAACGCAGAACATTTCTCCAATCCACGACCGCCGCAATCGCCTCGGCTAGCATCGCTAGCAGACCGACACACGTTTTGGGTATCGATGCGTTTGAACGCCCGAAGCCCGGTCAATTACGATTGAGTTTAGCTGCCTATTCGTTGCGCAAGTACCTAGCGCCGGCCAAAGACGAACCGAAGACAATGGATCTTTTCGAGTTTGTCGACTTCTGCTTTCAGCAAGGTATTTCGGGGACCGAACTGACCAGTTACTATTTCCCGGCCGAGATTACGACGGACTATCTACTCAAACTAAAACATCACTGTCATCTACGGGGCATGTCGATATCCGGTGGAGCCATTCGCAATGATTTTTGCCAGCGCGATCAGGCCAAGGTTCAACAGGATCTTGAACACACACAAAGGTGGGTCGATCATTACGCCGTGTTAGGCGCACCGGCCATCCGCATTTTTGCCGGAAATCAGCCTCAGGACGAATCCAATAAGGTGACGTTGAAGCGTTGCGCTCAGCATTGCGAAACGGCCTGCGCTTATGCGGCTCAGAAGGGAGTGATGCTAGCTCTGGAGAATCATGGCGGCGTAACGGCCACCGCCGCAGGATTGCTCGAAATTGTCCGCCAAGTCAACTCGACCGCCTTCGGCGTTAACTTTGATAGCGGCAACTTTAAATCGACCGACGATCCCTACGCGGAGTTGCTGCAAATTGCACCCTATGCCGTCAACGCACAAGTGAAAGTCGATATTTACCCGGGCGGAAAGCACCAGCCCACCGATCTCGCGCGCGTGTTGAATATTCTCCGCGATGCCGGCTACAGTGGCTGGGTAGCGCTGGAATATGAAGCCAAAGAAGAACCGCTCGAAGCGATTCCGCGGTACCTCGATCAGCTTCGCAAGTTAATTGAAGCTTGATGTCGACATTACACGTCGTCAAGGCAAACCACCTGTGCGATTTGTGTGCCGATTCAGCACAGTCTCCGCACATGTCGCCACTGCCAACCCATTCCCACTGCACGCTGGGCGGACCAAATACATAGCGTTTCTACTTTAGAACTCGCCGAACGTCCTCCCCATTTCGCCCGGCACAGGATGTGCTTGCTCACCGATCATTCAGAATTGGCATGGCGGTGGCTTTAAAAGCTAAACAGCGGCCATGTCAACGCGTGACAATAGGCAAAACTGGTCTTTGATTTGCGGGAGAGTTTGATGATTCGATATGTAAGCGGCGATATTCTGTTGAGCAAAGCCGCAGCGATTGCACATGGAGTTGCACCAGGGGACCACTTTAGTCAGGGGCTCGCTCTCGCCTTACGCGATCGCTGGCCATCCATGGCCAAAGATTTCCGTCATTGGTGCCATGATCGGAATCCCAAGCCGGGTGAGGCTTGGATTTGGGGAGGAGCGGGTGGCGTGCGGATTATCAATTTGCTGACGCAGCCTGCCGCCGATTCAAGCCACGGCCACAATCCGGGGAAAGCGCACCTGGAGCACGTCAACCACGCTTTAAAGGCCCTCTGCCACCTCATTGAGAAGGAGCAGCTCACCAGCGTGGCCCTACCTCGCTTGGCCACGGGTGTGGGGGCGTTGGACTGGACTGACGTCCAGCCTCTGATCGAGCAACGCTTGGGGGAACTTGGAATTCCGGTGTTGGTTTACAGCGAATTTCACTCGGGCGTTGAAGCTGAAGAGGGACTCGACGCCGTTGGGGTCTAGTTTAGCTTTGCCGATTTGGCCCACTTGGGCCAAGTGCAGTAGTATGGCTCGTAATTTGCAGTGTAGTCAGAAACGAATTTGACTGCCAAAAATGGCGCGGACCGTAAGGTCCGCAGCCATAAGGCGTTACGAGGAAACGGGCACATGCGAGCGATATTTAAAATAGGTGGTGTCGGCGTCTATATTCACTGGACATTTTGGCTACTCGTTGCGCTTTATGTATTCAGCGCGACCTCGCAGGCTGGGATCGTCGCAGGGATTTACGCGGCAGCGTTTGTACTAAGTGTATTTGGTTGCGTGCTATTGCACGAGTTTGGCCACTCGGCAGCGGCGGCCTACTATAAGATTCGCACACTTGACATCACCCTTCTCCCGTTTGGGGGGGTGGCGCGGCTGGAGAGCCTGCCGCAGAAGCCCGTGCAGGAATTGGTGATCGCTGTGGCGGGGCCTGCCGTTAATGTCGCCATTGCGGCGGTTCTGTTTATGTTGCTGGTGATAGCCGCCCCAGCGTCAGTCGCTGCGGGGCCGCTTGGGCCCACCGTTGTGTTCGGTTCGGGGTTCATTGACCGGCTATTGGTCGTTAACGTGTTCCTCGTTTTGTTCAACCTGCTCCCCGCGTTTCCTATGGACGGTGGCAGGGTGCTGCGCAGCCTGCTGGCCATGCGGACGGGGAACTTGCGGGCTACTGAAATAGCGGCTGGAGTCGGGCGCTGGATGGCATTAGCGTTTTCAGTCGTAGCGATCTTTTACTGGCAATTCTCGCTGCTGCTCGTGGCTGGCTTTGTCTACATCGCGGGAACAGCCGAGCTGATGCAAGTGCGACTGCGGGCGGCGGCGTCCGGTCTCGGTGGTCAGGGCTCTGCTTCGCCACTTAACCGCTACACGGGGGCTAGGCCGTTTACCTCGCAATTTCGATCCGCGGGAGACGGAGACGATGGAGCACAACCAACTGGGCGGAACGACATTGTTGACGCCATCGAGGTTCGAACGATTCGCGACTAGAATGGATGGTTTGCGATCCACCGGGAACACTTTAACACCGCGAACCGCTATTCATGAACACCATCCAGCAGGGCGAAGAACGCCTCGTACCGTTGCACGAATGCAAGTTGATGATACAGCAGGCGGTGACGGAAGCTTGCCAAAGAGTGTCTCGAGCGCCGCGGCCCTATAAGCTGTTTGGGCTGAACGCTTCTCGAGACTTTGCCTCGCGGGTGGCGTGGCATCTGCAGATCAACTTGAACGAACACACTGAAAAAATCTTTGACGACGGCGAATGTTTTGTGAAAAGCGGCTCCGATTATCGCGACTCGCGCGAGGGAAACGTTCGTGGTCACAATGTTTTCGTTATTCAATCGATTTATTCGGACGACAGGGAGTCAGCTGCGGATAAATTCGTGAAATTGTGCATGTTTTGCGGTTCGCTTAAGGACGCCAGTGCCCATGAGGTCATTCCTGTTATCCCCCATCTCGCTTGGGCTCGACAAGACCGGAAGACTGAGTCCCGCGCGCCAATCATGACCAAGTACACCGCGCGGATGCTGGAGGCTACAAAGATCGAGCGAGCCCTCTTCATCGACGTCCATAACTTGTCTGCAGAGCAAAATGCCTTCGATGTGCCCATTGACGTGCTGGAAGCCAAAAATCTATTTGCGGACTGGTTTGCCAGCAGCATGTTAGCGGATCGTTGCTGCAAAAAAGTGCGCGTGTTGAGCCCAGATTCTGGGGGCTTGGGGCGTTGCAAGCGGTTTCGCGACGCACTGCTGAAGCGTTGTCAGTCTATTGGTTCGTCGATCGACGATATCGAAATCGTCGTGTTTGATAAAGTGCGCGTGCAGGGGCAAGTCACGGGTGGCCGGATCATTGGTGACGTCAGTGACGCGGATGTGATCGTTTACGATGACATGATTTCGACTGGCAACACGATGAAAAAAGCCTGCCAAGCGGTGCAGGAATTTGGTGGGAGAGTGTACGCGATTTGTGCCACGCACGGACTTTTTTGTGGTGAAGCC
>JBBQRC010000540.1:0-4421 GCA_038215215.1 Pirellulales bacterium | reverse complement strand
AATCAAGCGATTCATTTCGACGGCATATTCCATCGGCAGTTCTTTTACCAAGGGCTCAATGAAGCCATTGACGATCATCGTGCTAGCTTCGGCCTCACCCAGCCCACGGCTCATCAGGTAAAACAGTTGCTCTTCGCCTATCCGCGAGACGCTCGCCTCGTGGCCGATGCTTACATCTTGTTCGAGAACCTCAATGTACGGATAAGTGTCGCTGCGGCTCTTGTTATCGAGGATCAGCGCGTCGCAAACCACATTGCATTTGGTATTCTTAGCACCTTTTTCCACCCGCACTAAACCGCGGTAGCTGCTACGGCCACCGTTCTTACTGATCGATTTGCTAATGATCTGGCCGGTAGTATGTGGGGCAGCATGGACCAGCTTGGCACCCGCGTCCTGATGTTGCCCCTTGTTGGCAAAAGCGATGGATAGGATCTCGCCACGCGCACCAGGTTCCATCATATACACGGCTGGATACTTCATCGTCAGCTTGCTACCCAAGTTGCCATCCACCCATTCCATGGTGGCATCACCGTAGGCCATGGCACGCTTGGTCACCAAGTTGTAAATGTTGTTAGCCCAATTTTGGATCGTCGTGTAGCGGCAGCGACTACCTCGCTTGCACACAATTTCGACGACAGCTGAGTGCAAGCTTTCGCTGCTATACATCGGAGCGGTACAGCCTTCGACGTAATGCACCGATGCACCCTCGTCGACGATGATCAGCGTACGCTCGAACTGGCCCATATTCTCGGCGTTGATGCGGAAATAAGCCTGTAGCGGAAATTCGATCTTGACTCCCTTGGGGACATAGATGAACGAACCGCCCGACCAGACCGCCGAGTTGAGCGCTGCAAACTTATTGTCCGAGGGTGGAATAATCTTGCCAAAATACTCGCGCACCAAGTCGGGGTATTCGCGAACCGCGGAGTCGGTATCGAGGAACACCACCCCCTGATTTGCCAGATCTTCCTTGAGTGAACCATAGACCACTTCGCTCTCAAATTGGGCCTTCACGCCGGAGAGGAATTTTCGCTCCGCTTCGGGAATACCCAGCTTGTCGAAGGTATCTTTGATCTCCTGAGGAACATCGTCCCACGTCTTGCCTTGGTGATCGGTAGGTTTGAGGTAATAAAAAATTTCCTGGAAGTTGACGCCAATGTTTCCGCCCCATTTAGGCATCGACTTGGAGTAGAAAATATCGAGTGACTTGAGGCGGAAATCGCGCATCCACTCGGGCTCATTTTTCATCTCCGAAATCTGATTGACAATATCGCGATCCAGTCCCTTGCGAGCCTTGAAGACGGCGGTGCTTTCAGTGCGAAAATCGTACTTATTGATTTCACCGATGGAGTCTTGAGTTTCAAATGCGATATCGGTTGACATGGTATTTACTTTCGATAAATCGATTCTAGGTTTGTTGTTTTAGTACCCGAAAAATCAGTTAAAAACTAATTCAGCTAAGGCACTAATGTGGACCGCGCGTCGGTCGGCCGGTACGCGTCCACCTGCGGTCGCTATCGTGTCACCGCCGCCCGCAATTAAACGGCGGCAACTTCTGCCGCTTCTTCGCTTCGCATCTTCTGGTTAGCAGCATCAGCATCTGGGTAAGTATTGCGGATACGTTCGTAACCGTTGGAATACAGTTCCTTGGCGAGCTCAATTCCACCTGTTTCAACGATCTTTCCACCGAGCATCACGTGCGTGAAATCGGGGGGATTATGTTCGAGCAGTTTGTCGTGGTGAGTAATGATGAGCAGGCCCATTTTCTCTCGGCCAATCTCAGCAATGCTCGTGCTCGCCAGTTTGACCGCGTCGGCATCCAGTCCACTGTCGGTTTCATCAAGGATTGCAAACTTGGGCTGGAGCATGGCCAACTGCAGAATCTCGGCCCGCTTCATTTCACCCCCTGAAAAACCTTCATTGACGTAACGGCGGGCAAATTCCGGGTCCATCTTGAGTTGCTCCATCTTCGACTTCAATTCTTGCCGAAACTCACGCATGGCGATGAGTTCTTCACCTTCTTTGCGATCGGGACGGCGAACGTTGGTGGTGGCGTGTCTCAGGAAGTCCGCCATCTTCACACCCGGCACACTCACAGGACGCTGAAACGCCATGAAGATCCCAGCTCTCGCTCTACCGTCCGCTTCCATGGCAAGTAGGTCCTGCCCGTCCAACGTAATCGTCCCTTCCGTTACCTCGTAGCCAGGATGCCCGGCGATCACCAAACCGAGCGTACTCTTGCCCGAACCGTTTGGGCCCATCAGCGCGTGAGTTTCGCCATGCTTCATCTCGAGGTTTACGCCGCGGAGGATTGGCTTGCCATCTACGGACACGTGCAGGTTTTCAATTTTCAATACATGGGTCATCGGTAACTACTTCTCTGGTTCAGAACGGGTAAGCTGATCGAATTCGGGTGAATATGCCGGGGAAATGTGCCGGGGAAATATGCCGGGGAAATATGCCGGGGAAATATGTCTGTTGATAGTCTGTTATTGTGAGCTTCAGTCAACGCCCTGCGAGCTTCCAATCACCTCACTGGTGGGTTGCGTTACAAGTATCGGGACGGGCCGGAACTGACAGGAATTGTGTCCGTCCAAACGGCAGCAATCTAAATGGACAGGCTGTCCGATGGCCTCGCTGAGCATCTCCTGCTCCATCTCGCACATCTGACGACTCCCCTCCTGCTCGGAAATTTCAGGATAGGGACACATGTGCACTTCAAGAACCGGCAAAATGCCGCCGCCGTTCACGTCTGCAGACACTTTACGCTGGCCAAGTGCACTGGCCATCGCTTCAAAGCGTTGCGTCAACGTTCCTTCAGTAGGAATGCTTTGTTTGAGTTGTGCCCCCATCCGCCGGGCTACTCGCTGCAATACTTGACCGCGCAACTGTGCGTTAGGGAGCTCCAGCACTTCTTGCCACAAGGCTAGGGCCAAATCTGTATAGCTAGCAGACGCATACCGCATCCCCAATTGGGTGATGAAATAGCGGAACTGCGGCCGACCCCGTCCAATCCCCTCCTTGCGACGCTCGATCAGTTCCACCTGCTCCAAACGGTCCAGTCGCTGCCGCACCGCGGTGGCCGTAACTTCAAGCTGCTCAATGAGTTCGTGCACAGTCAGCCCCTGCTTTTGACGCAGTAAATCGAGCACTGCCTGATCGATGGGGCGGATGTGCTCGGCTGAAGTATGCTCTAAAACGGTGCTCATTATGCTCCCTGAATTTCCTCTCTCTGTCTGAAAGGATAGGGGCGTAGAGCAATTTTGACAAGTACTGTTGCGAATAATAGGGAATAACTACTGTCGGGGCAAAGACAAAAAGCTGTGGCCAGGACTGCTAGAAGTCACAGTTGAATCGGGCGCCCATTATCCAGAAGTCGCCGCCGGTATAGCCCCCAATTGGACGATGATTGGTGATGTCGCCATGCGTCGCATCAAACTGGAGCTTGGAGTATGGATTCCAATGCCAATTCAACGCGAAAGTGCAATTCTGCTCTGAACCGCCTAAAATATCGCGATTGCTCAAGTCCAAAAAGTCATAACGAGCGGCGATTTGCCAGGCCCCAATGCCACAACTGTCACGACCGCGGAGGCGCTCACCCCAGACGAAATTTCGAAATGGTTTTACACGACCGATCGTACCGGAGGACCGTTCATACGGAACATGCTCGCCCGTAAGAAAGTAGGACGCATAGGCATATACACCATGGAAAAACAAATCATCGCTACTGGGCCCGCTGGATCCCCGTTGGACAAATGTCGCCAAGTATTCGCCGGTGAATTGCCAATCGCCCAAGTTCAGCATACTTTCCAGGCCGACGGTTTCGTAGGTGTTTGCACCAGCTATCGCGCCAGTGTCCAGCCATCGCGACTCGGTCCGAGCTTCAGGTCGAGTTCTGAAGCGAGCTTCGTTTAGGTTCGAATCTGATGGCTGTACATTACCATCTGGATCAGCAAAAGCGCCGGCAGTTGCAAAGTGATAATAGTAGCGTCCGTCGCTTGCCGTATCGTACCAGGGGCAGAACGAGATTCGACCGTAACCACCTTGTTGCAGGGAATTACCGCGATAAACACCGTCATTCGCGATGTTCTCTAAACAAAAAACACCATAACGCCAGTGGACTTCTTCTGCGTCGTCAAAGCCATACATACAAGCGCCAACGCGGCGATAGTCGTCAGTGAATGCGTCGATCACCAGTGGACGCTCCATGAACACGTTGTATCGACTACTGTTGAGCTGATCGAGTCCGATGGGGCGTTTTTGGTTTCCAACCAGTAAAGTTTGGTTGAACGGCAGGTCGTTCCATCCCAAGTAAACATCCTTAAATTGCGGATCGTTCGGATCAGCAAAATCGACTTGGAGTCGCCACTCCATGTTCTGAGGAATGTCACCACTAAATTCCATACGAATGCGACGAAATC
>JBBQRC010000539.1:0-4424 GCA_038215215.1 Pirellulales bacterium | reverse complement strand
GACAGGGCAGCAACGGGGACACACCACGGTCGCGAGACATGTGTGGTGTTCCCGAAGTTGGCCCTCAACCGCGAATGCGGTGACAGATATTAGCCTCGGGTGAGTGGGGCGAGCCCAAGCGAGCGGAACGTAACCCGAGGTATCGGTGCCAGCCAAAAAGCGGTGAGCGGATCAGTTTCCATTTAAATGGTCGTATTCGAACCGCAATTTTCTTGGTGGATCGATGGATGAGCTCAGCAAGACGTGATGTGCTACGTGGTCGCCCGTTCGTTCGCCTTACAGTAATTCAATCGTACCTGGGGTTAGGCTTGACAAATCGTAGCGACTGAATCGAGCTTGACTGAATTAGAAAAATAGTTTCCACGCAGTTGGTTGTTCTGGCATGCGATTGACCAATGGGGTTAATGGGCGATTTGAAGGTGGCTGATGACCACGAACCCCGCGGAACAGGCGATGGTCATCGCGCCGATGTGATTCGATGTTGCTCGAAAGCACGTTGAAGAATAGATTTGCACCGCAATTTGAGTGTGGGGGCGAACAACAATGGCGACGCTCGCTAAAGCATCTTTCTTTCTGAGCAGCAGACTCTGGGAGCTAAGCAACATGGCTTGGCTCCAATCTCTGTCTCTCACCCAGACCTCCCCGGAGTACTGGGGCGAGGGAAGAAGGAGCGGTTGGTGGTGGGACACCGCTGGTGTGCTTGAGCTTGTGCAACTCTTCGATCACGAATGATGGCTGTATTTCAGTGTGCCACTGGCTTTTGCCAGTGCGAACGGAGGATCGGTCCTTGCCTGGCCGTTGGTAAGTTCCAACATGTGTGAGTCGGGAGCAAAACTTGCCGAAGTTTTCATCCTGCAAGTTCCAAGGAGCCTTAAAGTAGCTGACGTCATTCGTCAGGATCGGGTAGGCTGTCACACGATTCTTGCACGGTAGAATAGCATTCACTGGAAGGCTTCGAGACTGTCCGACTTTGATTACTTCGGCAACTTTACTACTGGCACCGGTTGCGTAAAAATATCGACGCTGGATAGCGGCGCAACTGCTCCGTTCGCACTGGTAAAACCAGTGGCACCCTGCGAACCTTGGCACTACGAGGCCCTTGAAACATCGTTACTGTAATGGATGTTGCGGTTCGAATCCTTGGCAAGTAACAAAAGGCTCGATGCGTTTCAGCCTCTTCGAAGTCATCACTGGCAGGGTCCTGTTCTTCGATTCCGCGTCGTGTTTGCATTAACGTGGTCTTTTTGTGTTCTCAAGCTGAAGGCTTGGCAGCCATTAGCCGGTGGTTGAGCGCGAGCGACACCACCGGTACTCGATCGCCGAGGTCGCGGCATCCTGAAGGGATGCCAGCTTGTTAATCAAGAAATCGCTCCTCAAAGGAAATGCCAGCCGAGGTTCGCGACACAACTCAATGAGCTCGTCGCGAAACGACTTTTGAGTGTGATGCTGGGCGTGGTTGGGGCTGACGATGAATGCACGTAAGACTCTTGCCAAGCTGGCTCGCTGTCATCCTTTCAGGATCAGAATTTCGCTACCTCAAAACCGGTGGTGTCACTTCGCTCAACCACCGGCTAAAAGCTAAAAAGCCTTCGGCTTAAGGGACAACCATTCTGCGAAAACAGAGAAGTCGCTTTGTTTTGCATCAGCAGTCGCAGCGTCGGCTACAATGAACGGTCTTGTACAAACATAGCGCTCAGGGGAAAAACATGTTAATACGATGCTCTTTTTTGTTGGCCCTTTTATTGCCGACCCTGGGCATTTTCTGTAGCCACGCGCTGGGACAATTTGCGGGTGCTCGAGGTGGAGTAGCGGAAGTGTCTGGAGCCACTGCAGTGGTTCAGCTCGAATCCCCGTCCCTCACTGTGGATATGGTTCAGGGTTACATTACCGTTGATGGACGCGCAGAAATTCGGGTACCACCTACAGAGATACGTATCGTGCTGGCCGTTACGGCAGAAGGACTACTGCCCAATGATTGCCGAGAGAGTGTTGACGCGAAAGTCTCTGCGCTAAGAAATGGTTGTCGCGGCATTGGCATCGCTGACCAAGCTATCATCGATGACTTCATCGCCCTTTTACCACGTTATAAATTCGAATTGCAGGAAAAAGACGCTGGACAACGAGTGGCTGTGGAGAGCAAATCGGGCTATCTTTTGCAATCCAATCTTCATATCGCCGTCAAGAACGACCAACAAGCGATGAAGGTGCTGCGAGTCGCTTTTTCGGAGGGTGTATCCGACATTCTCGCCTTCGATTACTGGAACGATCAAATCGAAGAACTGAGAAAGCAAGCGCTTGCGTCTGCGGTCAGCGCTGCCAAAGAGAAGTCGCAAACGTTGTTGGCGGTCTTTGAAAAACAGCCGCAACTAATCAATGTTGCCGAATCAACTCAGATCATTTATCCGTCGTCTTTGTACCAGTCGATCCAAAGCAGTCACGATGACGACTTTTATGGGACTGGTCTCATTTGGCGCGATGTAGCGATCATGCGTCTCTTTCGCCCTAAAAACACTTACTATCGCGGTTTATTTTCCAACAGCGATATCCAACCGAAATCGTTGCCGATGAAGTCTGAAATTTCCGTCGTTTCGACTGTCAAACTCTACTACGAATCTCCTGTCGCAAAAGAACACGCCAAATTGGACAAAGACTGATTGCGAACTGACGTTAGTAACTCGTTAACAAGTTGCTGCAACGTTGCCAGGAACTACTGCTCACACTGTGGCTGGATTACAGTAAATCACGCAGATGAAAATGATGTTTGCCAAGTTTACCGCCGTAGTTGCCGGCAGTAATCCGAAGTACGTTCGGGGAAGCTGCCGCTGCATGTAGCCCTATCTTCATGGCTGATTGCACGGCAGCAAACGAAAGCCCGTCTATCACGATCTCATACACCGCGTGGCAGTTGGCTGGTAGTTCCGTTTTCGTCAGCCCGCGCAGCTTGGGACAATAAGCATCGTTTGTGCTGGCTTTCAACTTCGGGTAACGTGAGCCCACTTTACTACCCGACCGCACAATGCCGCCCGGAAAGGGTAAAGCAACATCCTCGAGGGTACCTATAGCAGACACTGCCGCTTCTGCTGCGGTCAAGGCAGCCACAGAGTCCGTACCACAGATCAAGAGGTTGCCACCAGCCACTCCCGTGACGGTTCCAAAATAATCTTCGCAAACGAACTCGCCATCCATCGTCGGAATTCGCCAGTAGCGACGATCCTCGAATTTCTTCGCGACTTGAAACCCATCACCGAAATAACGGATAGCGCCACCAATGCGAATTTGCTTTTCCTTCGGGCAATCACGGATGCCGTTGTAACACGCCGACGTCGGACTGGTGAGGATGCACTGGCCGACGCGACTTTGTAAGGCTTTACCCAAAGCGTCGGTGCTGAAACCGAAGACTAATACTGCCACGCCGGGCCGACCGTCCGGTGTTTCGTCGCCGGTCAGCGTCCGCTCGATGGCGGCTTCTACATCACAGGCAATCACGCTGGTCGCATTACCACATAAGACAGTGGCCGCCGTCGTCGCCCACCGCTGCGTGTCGGCTGTAATAATCAAACGCGCTGCTTTGATTGGAAATGCTTCGGCAAACGTGTCGATGATCTCGACGCCATGCAATTGGAATGTATTGGAGATGGCATCGGACATCAGGGAACTCATGGTCGGTACAGGGTGTAATTGCGGTGTGTCGGGGAACTACGGGCGCCACGGGTCACGGAACAACTCGGCTACTTGTCGGTGGAATGGGTTGGAATGACGCATGATTCATACAAGTAGCTCAAATCAACCGGATAATTCCTCCAACGAATCGAGTAGTATTTCTCAAACCAAGCTTGGATATCTTTCTCGACCTCGTGATCATAATTCGGCTGGACATGCAAGGTCTTGCCAATCAAGGTTTCTCGAATCTCCCCTTGTTCCACTAGTACCTGGCCAGACTTGATCACCACGCGAGGCATCTCGAACATAATCTCTTTGTTGTCATGTGGCGTGTAAATGGTGATGTCCGCATCCGCGCCGATTCCAAGATGGCCCTTGTTTTTTAAACCGAGGATTTTGGCCGGACCAGCGCGGGTGATGATGGCAATTTCGTTGAGTGTGTATTCGCGATCGATATCCCACAGAGAGCAACGCTGCAAAATTTCAACTGGACAGGTCTTCAAGATATCCCTGCGATAAGTCCGGTCCATCAGCAAGCGAATAATTTGGGGGTAGGCCAGGAACGAGCCGCCGTTGGGATGATCGGTACTCATCACCACGCGCCAGGGATCTTTGACTAACAGATACCACTCCAACCCAATGGCCCATTGCAGCGAATGCACCAGCGACTTGTTGCGGTACTTGATGGGAGTGATTCCGCAACCCGATTCCATTTCCGTATCACTACTGAACCACTTGCCACCGTAAACCTTAGAGAGAAAGTA
>JBBQRC010000538.1:0-4448 GCA_038215215.1 Pirellulales bacterium | reverse complement strand
GTCGCAGAACTTGAAACCGAGAAGCAGTTGGTCGGTCGTGACGTTGAATGGCGCGCCGACCTAGAAACCGAAATCGCCGCCTGTGAAGTTGCTATGCCAACAGGCTGTGGATTCTAAAAGAGCATGTTCCTTGTCGAAGAACGCCAATCTTCGCAGGGAGCCCCAAGGCTGGCGTTGACGATAGTTATAGGGGAACGGGAGTGCATCGCAAAATGAAAACATTGCGAAATCCGATTTTTGCACCGTGTCTTCAGTCTGCTAACAAGGCATCAAAATTGACTCTCAAGTTCCTGGAGGCCAAGTTGAATTTGCTCGACTTCCCCAGGCGATTTTTCTTTACGCGCTGCTTCAAGAAGCAGCTTCCCAATGCCTAGGGCCTTCTTTTCCTGGTGCTGGTTGATATACATCGTTACCAAATTCATGCAGTTCATAAAGTCAGGATGAAGCTCTGTCGCGATTTCGAAGTGCACGATAGCTTCACCAAATTTGTTGTTTTCAGCCAACAGGGTTGCGAGCGCACTGTGTGCCTCCCAGGACTTTGGATACAATTGGATCGCTTCTTGGTACTTATTTATAGCATCGGCATACATGCCATTCTTTTCATACGCGGCTGCGAGAACATATGCGCGCGCAGCGTCGTCGGGAAAGAGTTCGTACAGCTTCTTGGCAATTGCCAGCAAACGTTCGTATTCTTGCATGTCGTCGAGAGTCTGCAGGAGATAGACATTGTAATACCGGTACTTGGGATCTGTATCAAAAGCATTCTGAATCTTTTGCAGACCCGCTTCGCACTGGCCCATATTGCATTCTTCAACTCCCTGGGAGGCGATTGCAAAGGTATTGTTTGGCTGGTGTTTCAAAACGTGTAACCACAAATCTGATTGGTGCTGCAGTCGTGGAAGTGTGAATACGGAGATCAACAAATATGCTAGAGACAACGACAGCATCGGAGCGATCGCGAGCGCCCTTCCCGTGGCCGTCTCAGATTGAGGCTCGCCGTTGCCCACGTTCGCAGGCTGATAGCTTGTAAATTTCCTCAAAAGCGATTGTGTCCCTAAGATGGAAACAATGGTGAGATAGGGAACCACTGCAAACAAAGGAACGTAAAGTCGGCGTTCCGAAATTTCCTCATGAGGTAGCGGTACGATGAGTGTTGGTGACAGGACGGCAAAAAACCACAGCAGTGAAAAACCAATCACATGCCTGCGCCAAACACAGAGAGCGGTGGCAACTAGATACAGCGCCATCCCCAGCACCCCCGGCCAGGCTTGATAGATCGTCGTTAACGTCGGCACATGGTAGTGCAGCAACAGCGGCCATGGGAAAAACAGCAACCGCCAGTAAACGAAAAAAGAGTTCGACTGCGTCAACCAGAAATCGTAGGCTGAAATTGTGTTGTTGAAACCAGCCAAAGGCGTGCCGGAGCCTACCGAGTAGATGGCCACAAGAGGATACCAACTTAACATTAGCCCCAAATACAGTAACCAAGATCGTCTGACGACTGTCCAAATCGAACCACCAATAAAAATCCACTCGTAGAAAAACACCATGGCTGGTACAGAAGCCATCATCTCTTTGGAAAGCATCCCGCAAACGCTGGCTGCTATCGCTAGAGCGCACCAGACAGCTCGCGTTATTAGTCGAGGGCTATCCCAAAAACGAATCGCCAGATAAACAGTTAACGCGTAAAACAACCCCATCTGCAATTCTGTTCGCTGGGTCAAGTAAACTACAGTTTCCGTATGCGTGGGATGAAGCATCCAAACCATGGCTGCCCAAAACCCCAGCCAGTGGCGATTTCGTAGGAAACGCCGAGTAAAAATGGGCTGACGCAGCGTGGCAGAAACGATCGCCCATAACAAGCATGCAACGCAGACATGGGCCGCGATATTCGTCCAACGATATCCGACCGGGTCAAGTTGACTAAAGAAGTAATTCAACGCAAAAGTGAAATTTACCAGCGGTCGCGCTTCTAAGGGAGTTCCAGGCAGGGGTTTGAGTGGTCCATATCCATCCGGCTGACCAAATAGCGGCGTTAGTTTCTTAATGGAGTCGTTAACGGTTATCGCCCCGTAGTCATCAAAAATCATCTCATACCGCAGCGTGCGGCCATAGACGACCAAAGCCATCAGAATCAGTACAAAGACACCGCAAATCACCATCGCCCAGGTCTTCCAAACGCCTACTTTTAAGTTGCGTGGTTCGGTTTCCTGCATGGGAGAGCTTTCAGAGCTGAAAATGCGGTTGTTAGGTTCGATCCATACGTAGTGCGTGATACAATCGGGTCAAACCGGACTGAAATGCGACTGAACGCACAACGAAATCAAACGTGTCGAAGTGTACATCCGGAAATGTCATGCGGCTTGAATTTTAATTGACTGAAATAAGCTAGCCGAAAAATCGCAGGATGTCAGCATTTTCTTTGATCGTCCCTGCCGTTTTGAGCAGTTTGTATCCTATGTTTGGCTGCCCCAACCATCGAAGGTGAGTAGGCAAGCGACGTACGGTAACGAGTCGGAATATTAACACAAAGTTCTACTTATGCGGATTGCAGTAATTGGAGCAGGACCGGCTGGTCTAACGGCTGCACTTGAATTGGCGAAGGGTGGGGCGTCGGTTGACGTCTATGAGGCTGGCCCTCAAGTTGGCGGACTTGCGCGCTCGCTCGATCTGTGGGGACAGCGCGTTGACCTTGGACCGCATCGCTTTTTCAGTACCGATTCGCGAGTCAATCGATTTTGGCTCGATGTCGTTGGTTCCGACTATGTGTTGGTTGAACGACTGACGCGGATTCACTTCAAGCGTAAGTTTTTTCATTACCCGCTCAAGCCATTCGACGTTTTTACTAAGCTGGGGATCGTCGAGACTTCCAAAACACTAATTAGCTATTTGAAACAGTTCTTCAAACAAGTTTCCAACGAACTGGATGAGCCATCTTTCGAAGCATGGATCGTTCGTCGTTTTGGCAGGCGGCTGTACGAGACATTCTTTAAAACTTATAGCGAGAAACTTTGGGGAATTCCGTGCACGGAATTAAGCGAAGACTTTGCCGCTCAACGCATCCGCAAGTTGACATTAAGAGATGCGGTTTCGAACGCGATGTTCCGGCGTACCAAGACCGAACACAGAACGTTGGCTGACTGCTTCGCTTATCCCTTGGGAGGAACTGGCGCCGTCTACGAGCGGATTGCCAGTCAAATTGTGGCCGCAGGGGGACAGATTTTATTGCGACAGCCCGTTTTAAATATTTTGACCGCGGCTAATCGAGTAACCGGAGTGCAGTCGACCGATGGAGTCGAAGTGCCGTATGATCATGTCATCTCGACAATGCCACTTACTTTGCTCGTCAACGGTTTGAAGTGCGCCCCGCAGTCGGTTCGTTACGCCGCTACTCAATTGAGTTTTCGAAATACGGTGTTGGTTTATCTCGAAGTCGAAGACCCTGACCTATTCCGTGATCAATGGCTCTATGTGCATGATTCCGATGTGCAAATCGGACGAGTCACGAATTTTCGCAACTGGGGAACTCAACCTAATTCTTCGACCAGCATTCTGTGCTGTGAGCTCTGGTGCAATCACGCTGATTCGACTTGGTCTGCTAGCGACCGCGACCTCAGCAACCAAGTGATTTCTGAGTTGCGGCAAATCGGACTGATCGAATCGCAGCCTATTCGCAACAGCCATGTCGTTCGTATTCCGCGTAGTTATCCAGTCTACCGAATTGGTTATCAGCAGCAGGTTGACACAATATCGAATTTCCTTCAGTCGATCGAAGGGTTGTCAGTGATTGGACGCTACGGCGCTTTCAAATATAACAATCAAGACCATAGTCTACTGATGGGTTTGCTGGCAGCCGAAAATGTGTTGCATTCCCGCCACCACAACTTGTGGGATCTCAACTCGGATTTCGAATCCTATCAAGAACAATCACTCATCACTAATTCAGGATTAGTGACCACTCAGACAAGCGACATATTAGAATTGCGACACCAGGGAGTCTGTTGATGCCGTTTGTCCAGTAAAACGGGGAACATCGCCACCCCACGTTGAGGAATGAGTATGTTTCACGATCTAAAAGAGAACGAACAACATTACGATCATGTGCTACGTTCAAAGCCAGCGCTTTACTATGAGCGATTTGACGCAGACTTGCTAGGAAAACGACCGATCGTAGCTAAGTTGTTGGAGCAGGCTTTTCAAACCCTTTTTCCCGAGAATGCAGGCTCAGTTTTGGATCTTGGCTGCGGTACGGGGTTCTACTTTCCGATTCTCGCCAAACACGCATCTCACTTAACCGGGATTGATGTTTGTCAACCGATGCTGGACCAAGCGCAGCATACGATCGACACATGCGGTTTGGAGCATTGCCGTGTAATCAAGAGCTCAGCTGCCGAACTGCCAATAGAAGATCAATCGATCGATGTCGTTCATTCATGGGATTTTTTGCA
>JBBQRC010000537.1:0-4453 GCA_038215215.1 Pirellulales bacterium | reverse complement strand
GACGCCGATCAGTCGGTACAGTTGGCCGCGCTCGAATCATTACTGCGGGCCGGCCAGCAACCTCCCGTTGCCGATCTGATTCCCTTGCTTGCCAGTGACGATCGCTACGTTGCCTTCGAATCGCGACGCCTACTGGAACGCATTCCCACGGCCGAGTGGCGCGACGATTTGATTTCCAGTAGCGATCAACGGCAAAAGCTCCAGGGTTGTTTAGCGCTTATGATCGCGGAGCCGACCCCGGAAAATGCCAACACCGTATTAACGCAATTAACCGTCATGCTGGACGGCTTTGTCAGCGATCGAAACTTCATCGATCTGCTGCGTGTCGCACAGGTCACCGTGATTCGCGGTGGTATCTCCTCCGACGGAGCGCCAGATCTGAAAAGAAAACTGACCGACGAGTTCCCGGTTGGCGAGCCTGTGTTGAATCGTGAATTGATTCGCTTGCTCGCATACTTCAATGCGGAGGAATTGGTCGACGACGCAATTGACTATTTGCAGACAGATGTTGATGTGGCTGAGCGGATTAACATTGCGATGCATCTGAGGTTCTTCAAGCACCCATGGACGGCGGCAGAACGCTTTGCCTTGGTCAAGTTCTTTGAAGAATCCCAATTGATCGAATCGGGTAGTAGCGTACCTTTGTATGTGATGAATGCCACCAGGGATATGTGCAAAGACCTGCCGCTCGAAGAAGCCAGGATTTTCGTCTCTGAAGGTTCTAAATGGCCCAATGCCGCACTTGTGTCGTTATATCGCTACCCCGATAAGCTGTCGGACACCGACCTGAAGACGTTGCGCCGACTCGACCAAGAGATCGATGTACCGGGTTTCGAAGCGGATCAGTACAAGCGGCTGAAGACCGGTATTGTGGCTCTGCTGTCGCAAAGTGGCGATGCCGAATCGATGGCCTATCTACGTCAGGTCTGGTTGCGATCACCGGAGAGACGCCAGGTCGTGGCACTCGGTCTGGCACAGCAACCCAATGATGAAAATTGGGACTATCTCATCCGCAGTTTGCCGACCCTGGAGACCTTTGCGGTTACGGAGGTCATGAATGCTCTGCGAACCGTGCCGCTGGCAACTGATGATAGCGAGGCCTTTCGCGAAGTCATTCTGCATGGCGTGCGGATGGAGCAGCAGCATGAGAATCCCAAGCCTGTAATCCAGCTTTTGACCTACTGGACTGGTGAAGACTTCTCAGCCGCTGTGGCCGCCGACAAGAGTCCGCTTGAGCCATGGCAAGCCTGGTATGCAACCAAATATCCCAACCGTCCGGAAGCGGTGCTTCCTAAGGCGGATGGCAATTCAACATGGAATGTGGAGACGCTCACGGAGTATTTTAATTCCAGCGATGGTCGCAAGGGGAACCTGGCGGCCGGTCAAGCGGTCTACACCAAAGCCGAATGTGCCAAGTGCCATCGCATGGGTCAGGTCGGCACTGCCATAGGACCGGACTTAACGAGCATCACCAAACGCTTTACGCGGAAGGAAACGATCGAGTCGATCTTGTTTCCATCACATGTGATCAGCGATCAGTACGCCACCAAACGCGTACTCACAGCGGATGGGAAAGTGTTAAGTGGTATTCTTTTGCCGCGACCGGATGGTAGTATTTCCATTCGTGACGCGTCCTTACGCGAGACCGTGGTCGCTGAGCAGGATATCGATCAGATTCAGCCCAGCAAGGTGTCGCTGATGCCAAGTGGACTGTTTGATAATCTGAAGGCTGATGAGATCCGCGATCTAATGGCTTACCTGGGATTCGTCCCACCGCAAGAAGTCGCTGAAGTACCCGCTGCGAAGGCTAGCACAACGGTCAGATGATCCGCCATTTACCATTGACCGTAGGCATTGATGGAAGACAGTATTCTAGCCAATTGGCCATATCCCATTCGCGCTGTCGCCTTTGATATGGATGGCTTGATGGTCAACACCGAGGAATTGTACTTCGAAGTTGGTCAAACCATCCTGCAGCGTCGTGGGCGTGATTTCACAGACCGACTGCGGCGCGGCATGATGGGCTTGCCGGGTCCGCAGGCCTTTGCGTTGATGATCGAATACGAAGGACTCGAGGACACTCCAGATACCTTGGCCCGCGAGTCGGATGAGGTGTTTGCAGCGATGTTGCCGGACCGCTTGCGACCCTTGACGGGATTGCTCGCGCTGCTCGATGCGCTCGACGCACGCCAACTGCCACGTTGCGTGGCCACCAGCAGCCCCCTGAGTTTTGCAAAGATCGTACTGCAGGGTGTGGGTGTGCTAAGTCGAGTCGACTTTGTGATAACGGCGGAGCATGTCGCCCGCGGCAAGCCACATCCGGATATTTATTTGGAGGCGGCACAAAGGTTGGCCGTTCAACCGGGAGAGGTCTTGGTACTGGAGGATAGCCAGCACGGCTCGCGGGCTGGTGTCGCCAGCGGTGCTTGCACGGTGGCTGTTCCCGGGGATCACAGTCGCGATCACGATTTCGCTGGAGTGCATTTCATCGCCGACACGTTAGCCGATGAACGCATCTACGAGTTGCTCAGCGAAGGTCAATCAAAATGAAATGAGGCGAGTCCGCAATTGCAAACCCGCCCCAAAATTCAGGCACAAAACTCGGATCAGGCTTAGACCATTTCCTTGAGCTTCTTCAGAGGTCGGACCTTAACGGCCACGGAAGCCTTCTTAGCATCGACCCAAATCATTTCGCCGTTTGATGGGTTACGTACTTGACGCTTAGGAAGCGCTGGTTTGTTGACGGCGACGATCTTGCACAGGTTAGGGAGCTGGAAAACCCCAGGCCCTTTTTTGCAGATGTTCTTTTCGATTTCAGCGCTGAGCGCGTCAAAGAACTCGGCAACCTGCTTCTTCGTCAGGCCGGTACGCTCGGCTAGGCTATTGAAGATTTCAGTCTTCGATGCTGCCTTCGGTTTGGCTGCTGCGGCTTTCGCCATTCTTTCAATCCCTTTCCAAAAATAGAAACTGCTGAGGTGAAGCAATTCACGTTGTTGACGATTAAAGAGTCAAAAACGCAGATTTCAACGGGGCAAGATGCAAAATGGGGCAAAAAACCTTGGATTTTCGGGTTTTTCGCACCCAGTGACCCATTTTCGCAACGAATTCCAGCCGCCTTTCCAGTTTTAGACATCTCCCCCAAGTTGCACGTGCCGACGCCCAGCGACACAAATTTCCATCGCTTTACCGCCGAAAAGGAGCGCCCCGTTTAGCTCAGCGCGCGGGGAACAGTGCTATCGATTTCGGAGAAATCGGCATCGGACATCACATCCGCAAACTCCGTCGATAAATCCAACTGGGGCGCGTCCGTCATTTGTGACATGACGCTATCTACCGCCGCAGTGGACAACTGGGAGTCGGTTTCTGCTGTAGTGCCCAGTAACTGGCTAATCACAGAAGCCGGCAGCAGTTCAGTGGCTGCCACAGCGGTTGAGCCAGACAAAGGCTGGGTTGTGGCCGAGGACACGGGTGGGGCTGCAAAACCCTCCCCTTCGCCACTGGCCGTGGAGGTCGGATTCGTGAAGCTTACCAAGTCAATCGTAAAGCTCAGGTTGGCATTAGGCGGAATCGTCGAACCCGAACCGGCGGCGCCATAACCCAATGCAGGTGGAATCTTGAGCTCGATCTTGCCTCCCGGCGCGATCAATTGCAAGCCTTCGCGCCAACCGGCGATGACCTGCTGCAGCCCGAAAGTAGCCGTCGCATCACCATTGGTCCGGTCAAAGACGGTGCCGTTATCCAACGTGCCAATGTACTTGACGGTCACCGTGCTGTTGGCGGTCGGCTTGGCTCCCGTGCCTGGCAATACAATTTTGTGTTGCAGACCGGATGCAGTGGTAGTGAAGCCGCTGGTGGCGGCGGCAGTCGTCAGACCCGCTTCGGTAGGCGTTCCCGAGATGCGCAGCAGCTTCATCGATGACTGCTCTCCAATTTGGTGCACGCGGGCTGCAGTGGAGAGGGCTAGCGTACCGGTTATATTCTGCGAACTGGCGTTGACTCCAGTGAATACCAGCGCATTACCTGCAGCGTTGGTTTGTACGCTGAGCGACTTGAGATTGGCCCATTCTCCGACCGCCGCGTAATAGCTCTGGGTGCCATCGGCGTTGAGGGCCAGGGTGAGTCCGCTCTTGGGAGTGGAATTCAGGAAGTCGCGAATATCAAAGTACTGCGGCATCAAGCTGCCGACCGGAATCGCGTTGTTCAGTTGGTTTCCGCTATCGGCCGCCGATGCAATCTGAATTTGTTTGGCTGTGTCGTTCAAAAACGGTAGAGCGTCGCGAGCAATGGTGTAGTTGCCAGGAGCCAAGTTATTGTAGGCAAAGTCTCCGCTAGGACCGGCCGTTGCGAACGTGGAGACAGCTTGACCGGTATAGTCGGTCCCGGACAATTTCAATGAAATGCCACCGATGGCAGAACCGTTGCCGGCACCATTGCCGGAGCTGAGATTCCCGCC
>JBBQRC010000536.1:0-4454 GCA_038215215.1 Pirellulales bacterium | reverse complement strand
TTAGTTAGCTTGGACTGTCCCCATGTCAGAAACCTTGCCGCAACGACTCTACCAAGAACTTAGCCAGTTGGTACTGATCGATCCGCATACGCACATCAATCCGCTCCAGCCGGCCAGCATGACTTTAGCGGACATCTTGGGATACCATTACTACACCGAATTGGCCCATTCGGCGGGTATGGCACGCGAAGAAATTGAAGAACCCGGTATTAGTCCAAAGGAAAAGGTAAGCCGGATTGCCAGTGGATTAGAGCATATCGATAACACGGCGCAATTGAGTTGGTTGCTGGAATTGTCCCGTGAGCTGTTCGGATTTGAGGCCGATCGTCTCGACAGTTCCAATTGGGAGGGACTTTACGACGCCGCGCTGCTGAAAATGAGCCAACCGGATTGGGAGGAGCAAGTCCTGAAAGCATCCAAGTTGGAAGCGGTCTTCCTCACCAATGACTTCGATGATCCGTTGCAAGGCTTCGACACGCGGCGATACGTTCCCTGTCTGCGCACAGATGAATTAGTCTTTCACTTTGCAAAAGCCACTGTGCGTGAGCGATTGGCCAAATGTGCTGGACAGAATATTCACAATCTGACTGATCTCCGGCAGGCTCTGGCACAGCGTTTTCAGCACTTCGTCGCGCATGGCGTGCGTGCCTGCGCGATCAGCTTGCCACCTAATTTTGGGCCGGTCAACGTCAGTGACGCAGCGGCCGCGAGCGCTCTGGAGCATGTGCTGCGCGACAACGAATTGGCGTCTGCGGATGACAAATCCACCCTGGGCTACTGGGTGTTCTGGCAACTGGCTAGCAACTGCGCTCAGCGTTCTCTACCGTTTGATCTTATGATTGGCGTTAATCGAGCCATTTATCCCGGCGGCGTTTATCAGGGGCAGGATCTGTACGACAGCCGTGTCTCACTGATTCAGTATCGCGAGCTATTAAACGCTTTTCCTACCGTTAAGTTCCCGATCTCGGTGCTGGCCAGCGTTACCAACCAGGAGCTCGTCAGTTACTCCTGGATTTTTCCCAACGTGATCACGAACGGGCACTGGTGGTATAGCAACACCCCCAGTTTTATCACCCGCGATTTGACTGCGAGAATGGAAGCGGTACCGCGCAACAAACAGATCGGCTACTACAGCGACATGTACAAGCTTGAGTTTGCGCTACCCAAATTCAATATGTTCAAACGCTGTTTGGCCAATGTATTAGCCGACCACTTCGTGGTGCAACAACGCTGGTCTGAAACGCGGGCGCTGGAGCTCGGACGCCAACTATTGCGAGGTAATGTGGAAACCATTTTTGGATATGCGTAGGGGTGGTGAGCTCGGCTCGTTGGTGATTTGTCGCGACTAAAAGATCGGTTTACCTACCTAGCAAACGTCATCAGTACTTTCGGTCGCTGCTAAGCAGTCCGAAACACTTGCTGAGTGGTCGATCCTGTAAAATCGAGCAGTCGCAAAGCACTAGCAGCCTCGCTATAGTCAGCCTAGAAAGGGCCATGGTCAACATGTCGACAATTACGCAATCTACATCACAATATCGCGTGCTCCTTCAAAAAGAGCAGTTGGTCTTTAGCGCAGCTCATTTCATCACGTTTGCAGGGGACATCTGCGAGTGTCTGCATGGGCACAATTACGCAGTGAAGGCAGAGGTCATCGGTCCACTCGACGAGAACCAATACGTGATTGACTTTATCGCCTTTAGGGATAATTTGGCACAGATCGTGAAGCGGCTGGACCATCACGTGATCCTGCCGACGATGCATGCACTGATTCGCGTGGAGGCTGGCGACAAGGAGGTTACCACCACGTTTAACGACAAGCGTTGGATCTTTCCTCTTGAAGACTGCATGTTATTGCCTATCGCGAATACCACCGCGGAGAAAATCGCTTGGTGGATCGCGCATGAGCTACGCACGGCCCTCAAGCCGAGTGTCGGCGATCGTTTGGATTCGCTGGAGGTGGCGGTCGATGAGAATCACGGCCAGTGGGGTATCTGCAAAATCGACTGGTAAAATCGTTAAAGAGCTCGCGTTTTCCAGCGTGCCTCGCGCTGGCTGACCAAATCGGCTCGCCCTTCGCGACGACTGCTGCCGACATCTAACCAAAAGCGACAAGGTTACTCGACCAAGTTCGTTGACTTCGGCGTTCTTGTCAGCGTGGCCTGTTAGCGTGTGGGGAGTGGGATCGATGGCAACTCAGACGATCATGGCGATCAGCGAAGGGGTGAGGAAAGCAGCTATTCTGCTGATGAGTCTTGAGGAGGACGACGCGGCGGCGCTGATGTCAAAACTCCCCCGCCACGATGTTGAATCCGTATCGCTGGCCATTGCGCAGATGGACACGGTCTCCGGCCAGGAGCAAGAGCGGATTATTGGCGAATTCTTGCAGAGTAGACCGAGTGCGTTGGGCCCTAACAGCGGCGGCTTGGACCGCGCCAAATCGCTGGTCAAGAAAGCCCTTGGCAAAGAAGCCTCGGATATGCTGAACGTTCTGCAGCAGACGCTAGAAGCGTTGCCATTCGGTTTTCTGCATAAGGTCGACCCGCAGAACATTCTTTCGTTCATGATCGACGAACATCCGCAAACGCTGGCCCTCGTGCTCAGTCATGTGCCGGCTCCGATTGCCGCGGCTGTGCTCAACGGCCTGCCTCCTCAGAGGCAGTTGGCCGTCATCCAGCGCATTGCCGAGATGGGACAAACCAGCCCCGAAGCCATCGACGAAGTAGAACACGGACTTTCGACGCGGATGGCGCTGTTCATGACGCAGTCCTACCAAAAGGCGGGTGGCGTACCGGCCGTGGCAGAAATGCTAAACGTGTCCGACCGAGCAACGGAACGCTCGATCCTCGATGGCCTGTCGCGCGACAAGCCCGATTTGGTTGCCGAGATCCGTCGCTTAATGTTTATCTTCGAAGATATCATTAAGCTCGGGGACAAAGATATCCAAACGGTGCTCAAGAATGTCGAGACCAGCCAATGGGCCATGGCTCTTAAGGGTGCCAGCCAAGCGCTGCAGGAAAAGATTATGCGCAACATGTCGCAACGCGCTGCCGACATGCTGAAAGAAGAAATGGAATTTCTCGGCAAGGTAAAATTAAGCGAAGTGGAGACCGTGCAGCAGAAAATCGTCGACGTCATTCGAGTGCTGGAGGACTCCGGCCAGCTTTCACGCCCCAGCGGAGACGAAGAGGAAGAGTTTGTGGCTTGATGCGGCCGCCTGCCTGTCGCAGTGTCATGACTGCGGCGTACGACTCAAACGCACTGTATCTTGATCTTGATTGCCCGTGGCTGGTGAGCTCATTGGCACGGGAGGAGTTGATGATCCGAGCGGTAGCCACCAAGCGGCCCGTTGAGCCAACCAACCCGCAGGCACCAGATTGGCGGAAATGTGCGCTGACGCACTGGTGACTGCCGGCGTGTCGCTCAGGAAACTGATGACATTTTGTAGCGGGATTACTTCGTCGGAGACCTTGATGGCCAGTTCGCCAGCAGCATCGGCCAGAATTGTGCCGGGACGAAACGGCCGCGCCGTATCCGCCTTGTTTTGAACCAGTCCCATGAACCGCAAGCTCTTTGGAGCAATCTCAAAAGTAAGCTGCAACTGCTCGAAACTGTGTAGTCGAACCTGCGCGGCTTGCACCTCGCGCGGTAAGGTAATGCCAACATAACGCTGGCCATCGGTTAGCCAGCGTTCATCGATCCGGCCACGTTCGATACCCAGCCCGCCCACCATGTATTGCAAGCCGCGGTCAGTCACCGCGCCTTGCTGACACCAGATCCAGCCAGTGCCCGCCAGACGCTTGTCGAGTCCGGTGGTCAGTTGCCCAAAATCGATCCCCATCAAGTAAGTGTTTTCGAGGCTCATCTCCCAAGCCTCCTGACTTTGCTGCAGTGACAGGCTACCTGCTATCGAGGTCTGCCCACCGAAAGTCATTAAGGCAGGGAAAAGGGGTGAAATCAAACTACAGGGCAGCGCGGAAGCACCAGTTTCTAATTTCAGACTGGTCGCCAACTGCCGCTCGCTATGAAACCGTGAAATACGAAGCAGTGTCGGCTTGGCATCCTCACGATCGCTGGGAAACCTAAACTGAACGCTCATTAACGTCCGGTCCGACTGAGGATGGACTTCGATGACGATGCCGGCCAGGGCTTGCTCGTAAGCTACATGCCGGATTTTTAAACCTTGGCTAGTGAGACGCGTAGCAGGAGACTGGTTGAGCGGTCGGCACATGAACCAGTCGTGGACGATCCGCCATGTAGTCGACAACTGGCGACTTTCCAATTCCGGCTCGATCAATTCGATCGACCACAAACCAGCTTGTCGTGAAACCTCGATCGATTGGATACGACCTAGCAACGCGCGTGATTCGGGATGCGCCAAACGCACTCCGCGCAAATTGAAACGCTCGGGAGCCAGCGATTCCACGGCGGCAACTTGTACCTCGACCCCCAGCAGG
>JBBQRC010000535.1:0-4457 GCA_038215215.1 Pirellulales bacterium | reverse complement strand
CACCGCCGCAACACAGTTCGTGCGTATCTCAAACAGCAGCGAGGATATGGCAGTTCCGAAGCGATGGTCCATTTCAAACATCCGCAGCGTTTTGATGCGATGGGCAGGTCCAGTTGGAAGGGTGTGATCTACGGAGAAGGGGCGGTCGGTTTGCCGTTGGCTCCGCCGCTAATCTACCACGGTCGCATGGGATCAGCACCTTTCCAAACTATTTATCGTCAAAATCGCTATCACATTTCGGGGTGGGTTACAACCCTGGAGTGGCATCTCGCCGCAATTTTCGCACTGGCTCTGGGTACGCTTTTTCCCGGATTTGTGTGGGTTGCACTATCGATGTGGGCTATTGCGTTAATTGTCACGCTGCGAGTGTCGTTGCAAATGCCCTTGGACGAGCATGCGCCGAGCTGGTGCCGCCCGTTGATCTGGTTGCTTCATCTGGTGCAACCGATTGTTCGTGGCTGGACACGGCACACGCACTTGCTGCGGCATCGGCGATTACCGATTTTCGCCGGTTCACATTTAAAACCTTCCGAGCATAAATCTAGTTTTTGGCGGAAAGATTTTTATTGGCATAACGAGCAGGCTCGCGGTCGCGATG
The DNA here is from genome assembly GCA_038215215.1 of Pirellulales bacterium. Lineage (GTDB taxonomy): Bacteria > Planctomycetota > Planctomycetia > Pirellulales > Pirellulaceae > Aureliella. Next base: position 3,859 of record JBBQRC010000535.1, on the reverse strand, counting down.
AACTGCTTGCGGCCTTAGCGAAAGAGACAAGGAACTTAGGATGGTCGGCGGATTTTGACGACAGTTGGTCGGAGACGGATATTAAGCTGATTGGCGATCGCTGGCATGAAATTGAAATACACACTGCCACCGAAGAATTGGGCTGGCCGCTGAGATTTACCCGGGCTCGCTGTACATTACCTCCGACCTTTTTCTCTCGCGTCGTGATTGCTGGGGCACTCATTTGGACTGCGGCGGCGTTGCTCGCGTTTAAGCCATGGGCAATCGCTTTGGGTTTGCTGGCGTGTGTCTGCTGGTCGGTTTGCATCGTCATCAGTCGAGGTAACTGCCTCCGGGCGTCCGGTGAACTTATCGCTCGTGCCGCTGATGCGGCCGGCCTGGGGCATCGTACCGCGGCTGAAGAAAATCACAGTGCTGAAACAGAAACTGAGGTAACGGCCGGCGATGACTTTTCTGAATCGGTGTCCACGCATCGTGATCGTGAGGTCGCGGTTGGAAACAGCCATACCTTGTGAGCATTTGCAAGTCATCGTTGGAGAGCACGATTTTGCTGCTGGGCAATCTGATTTCGAAATTGTCCAGGTTGTCACGTTCGAGTTAGGGACCGTCCGCAATTAGACTTCGCAATTCAAAGTTAGCGGAAGATCGCGAGCCCTCCGGTTTCTCGGCACCGGACGGCTTGCGCCCTTCCGCTAAAACTGCAACTTTTTTACGGATGGTCCCTTAGTCTGAGATCCAAAAAATGAAAGGTTTTCGACGGTTACTACCGTATGCCCTGCGCCAATGGCCAATTCTCGCAGCCATTTTAGGGCTTACGTTGCTATCCTCGGCAACTGCAGCTTTGCAACCTTGGCCGATGAAGCTGTTAGTGGACTTTGCCTTGGTCGGCGCTGAGTCGCAGCCTGCGTATGAGATTCTTGGCTGGAAGACCACTCCAGCGCTGCTGGTGGCATTGGCGGCAATTGCCAGCCTCGGAGTATTCGCGGTAAATAGCTTGTTGAACGTCGCGCTTGGCCTGAGTTGGAATGTGGGAGGGCAGCGGATGGTTTACGCTTTGGCGGGCGACTTGTTCGCGCGGCTTCAGCGGTTGTCGATGTTGTTTCATAGTCGCCGTAGCGTAGGTGATTCGTTAAGTCGTTTGACTGAAGATACGTGGTGTATCTACTCGCTTACGGACGGAATATTGATTTCGCCCATCCAGCAGATCATCACACTAGCTGTTATGACCTGTATCGGTTTTGCACTCGATCCGCTGTTAGCAGGCTTAGCCTTAGCGGTCGCCCCTCTGCTAGCTCTGTCGTCGAAGTATTTCGGTGAGCGTCTGAAGCGACGATCGCAGCAGGGCCGTGAAGCCAAGGCACGCGTGTTAAGTTTTGTGCATCAAACGCTCGGTGCCATTCCACTTGTACAGACCTACGGTTCGGAGCCACGCAACACGCAGAGATTTCGGGAACTAGCCCATGACGCGGTCGAGACGGCTCAGCGCGGTAACTTACTTGGCAGCAGTTATGGCTTGGTTAACGGCCTGCTAACCACAACTGGCATGGCTGTGGTTTTATTTGTTGGTGGTTCGCGTGTTTTAAGCGGCGCTATTTCGCTCGGGACGCTGTTAGTATTTCTAGCCTACATTCGGCAGATGCAGGATGCGTCAGGCGGCCTTTTTAAGATTTTCGCCCAGCTCAAAGCTGCCGAAGCGAGTGTCGACCGCATTGTGGAGGTCATGGACTCCGAGGAAGTCGTGCTTGATCCGGCGCATCCCCGCGAGCTTCCGAGTCTCCTTGGCGGCGAGCGCGGCCATGTTCGTTTCGAAAATGTGTTTTTCGGCTACGATCCAACGCACCATGTGTTGAAAGGCGTGACACTGGAAGCAGCACCCGGTGAAGTTATCGCTTTGGTCGGTCCAACCGGGGCAGGCAAGAGCACTCTCGTATCGCTCATCCCCCGTTTTTTCGATCCTCAGCAAGGCCGAGTTACTTTTGACGGAATCGATCTTCGCGATCTAAGACTCACCGAACTTCGTCAGCAGGTGTCGATCGTTCTGCAAGAATCCTTCTTAATGCCCCTTAGCGTTGCGGAAAACATTTCTTACGGTCGCCCGGGTGCTAGCCGCGACGAGATTGTGGCTGCCGCCGCCGCCGCTCAGGCCGATGATTTTATCCGCCGCTTACCGCAGGGCTACGACACGTTGCTTGGCGAACGCGGAGCGACCTTATCAGGGGGCGAAAGACAGAGACTGTCGATGGCGCGAGCTTTATTGAAGGACGCTCCCGTGTTGGTCTTGGACGAGCCCACATCTGCTCTTGATTCCAAAACGGAAGCCTCGCTCATTCGAGCGCTGCAGCGTCTTATGGAAGGCCGTACTACATTTATTATCGCCCATCGCCTCTCGACCGTCCGGTATGCGAACCGCATTGCGGTCCTGGATCAAGGCTGCTTGGTGGAACTCGGCACGCATGAGGAGCTCATCGAACGAGCTGGGTTGTATTGGCAATTTTGCGAACACCAATTCTCAGCCGAAGTGAGTCAGGTGGTCGCATGAAGTATTGGTGGATAAAGCTCGGTCGTTATGCGTTGCCCGAATGGCGCGGACTGCTGATTATCGGATCTTTAATGATCCTTGGCGTCGCCGTTGGTTTACTCATGCCATGGCCGATGAAGTTGATCGTGGACAATGTTCTTCGCGGTGAGCCTCTACCTGCGACCGTGCAATGGATCACTCTGTTGCCGGGCGCCTCGTCCGCAATTGGATTACTAGCCTGGCTATCCGCAGCCACTGTGATCCTGTTTCTGCTAAGAAGAGTACTTGCGATTTATCAGGACTATATCCAATCGGGCACGGGCAGTCGCATGGTGTTTGGATTGGCAACGGACCTGTTTTCACATCTTCAGCGACAGTCGTGTCGATTTCATCATCGTCACCGCAGCGGCGATTTGATTCGTCGCGTCACGGCTGATACTTCGTGTGTCCGTGAATTGGTCATGCATGTTTATTTGCCATTGATTACGTCGCTCGTCACTGTGTTGGCAATGTTTGCCGTGATGTGGCAATTAAATACTTGGCTGGCATTATTTGCTGTCGCCCTGGTCGTACCGCTTGTTTTTGTTGTCCGATTCTTTGCTGGCCCTATGTCTGCTCGAAAGCATCGGGAGTGGGAATTGCAAAGTGATATCAGTTCCCTTGCCGAACAAACGCTGTCCGCGATTCCTATCGTTCAAGCGTTTGGCACAGAGCACAAGGTGGATAGTTTATTCCGCAATATCGCTGGCCGTAGCGTTCAGGCCAGCCTTAAGAGCGAGGTTTCCCAGTACCAGTTTTCAGTCAGTACCGGAACAGTGACCTCGATTGGTACGGCAGTGGTCATGTTTGTCGGCGGAATCGCTGTGTTAGACGGAAAGATGTCTATCGGTGACTTGCTAGTGCTGATCGCCTACTTCGCAACTCTCTATTCACCAATCGAAACTCTAGCCTATCTTTCCGAGGGATTCGCATCTGCTTCGGCCGGTGCGCGACGGGTCTTTGAAGTTTATTCATCTGACGACGCTCAATTGGTGGACGCAGCCGATGCCCTTCCGTTCCAGCGTAGCACCGTGACTGGTATTTCCATCAAGTTTGAGAATGTTGTCTTTGGATATGAACTTGGTCAACCCGTTCTGCACGGGGTATCGCTGCGGATCAACGCTGGTGAAACGGTGGCCTTGGTAGGCGCTAGCGGCGCCGGTAAGAGCACATTAGTTTCGCTTATTCCGCGATTGTTTGACCCGTGGCAAGGAACGGTGTCGTTTGACGATATCGACATTCGGCTTTTACAATTATCCAGCCTGCGCGATCAAGTGGCCTTGGTCCCTCAAGATCCATTCA
>JBBQRC010000534.1:0-4459 GCA_038215215.1 Pirellulales bacterium | reverse complement strand
AACCGCCCTTCCCACTGATCGGAAATGGCGTCGTTCATGTCATGTAGAATCGTTGCGCCTTCATAGGCAGAGGCGTCAATCGAGTCAACGGTTTCGCAGCCTAGCCACGACCGCAACCACGGTTCACAGTATTCTCCGAATCGCGGGACGCTTTTCGGTGCGATATTGAATTCTGGAAACTCACGCGCCAACATCCCTACTTCGTTGGCGGAGACGTACATTTGTTGGCGGCCAACGGTGAGCGTGCGCTCGAAGGACGTCCCTGCTCGTTTGGCGCTGAAGAATACCCGGAAGTTGCTATAGACCAGCCCCATGACACTCGTTTCATCACAAATAGCACATTGTTTACGCAATCAGCTCGCTGATGACGCGGCCATGCACGTCGGTCAAGCGGCGGTCGATGCCGTTGTGCCTGACGGTAAGCCGTTCGTGCTGAATTCCTAGCAAGTGCAAAATGGTCGCGTGGATGTCGTAAACTTCCGTTGGATGGGTGCGATCCAGGGGTTTGTATCCCCATTGGTCACTTGGTCCATAAGTAATCCCTTCCCGAACTCCACCGCCACACATCCAGTTCGTGAAGACATAGGGATTATGATCGCGCCCTTTGCCACCTTGCGACGAGGGCATACGACCGAACTCGGTCGTCCACAGCACGATGGTGTCTTCGAGTAGACCGCGCTGTGCCAAATCCTGAATCAATGCCGAGGCGCCATGGGCCATACCGCGTGCCAAGGGACCATGATCGCGCTGGACATCCTCGTGCGAATCCCAGTTGCGACGTGGAAAGCCGTTATCGTTACCCGACCAGATCTGCACAAACCGCACGCCACGTTCGACCAACCGCCGTGCCGTCAGGCATTTGCGCGCGAAGTGCACTTCCTCTTCCCGGTCGTTAATTTCCGCCGGAAACTGCTGTGGGATTTGATCGAGCCCATAAAGCCGCAGCACATGCTCGGGCTCATCCGCAAAGTCCAAGGCTTCCGGTGCAGCAACTTGCATAGACGCCGCCAATTCATAACTGCGAATGCGCGCGTCGAGTCGAGGATCTTGTCGGTTGGCCGCATGCAATCGATTCAATCGCTCTAAAGCGTGATGTGTCGCACCCTCGGTCTGCGGTGTTACGAATTCACCGTGTCGTCCCGGCTTCAAATCGTTGATTGGATTCTCAGTTCCGGGATAAATGACTGTCCCCTGATGTTGCGCGGGGAGAAACGCATTATCCCAATTTTTCGTGCCGTTGGAGGCCAAGCCGCGATGGTCGGGGAGCACCACAAAGGTTGGAAGATTTTCGTTTTCGCTCCCTAAACCGTAACTAATCCAGCAGCCCATCGAAGGAAATCCCGGTCGATTGAAACCGGTTGTCTGCAGCAACGTTCCTTGGCTGTGTACGCCCGTCTTGCCAACGACATTGTGAACAAAGGCCATGCGATCGACCACCGCGGCCAGCGGCGCGACCACCTCGCTTAATGGCTTACCGCATGCCCCATACGGTTTGAAATCCCATACAGGTCGCAACCATGGACCGAGGCCGTTCTGAAACGCTTCCACGGGTTCCCCGAAATTCGATTCCTGGCCGTGGTATTTGATCAGGTCCGGTTTGAAATCGAAGAGGTCGATATGGCTGGCGGCACCCGCCATAAACAACTGAATCACGCGTTTCGCACGAGGGACGGGGTTGGCTGTTGGCGACGTCGAGTCGGCGCGAAGTTGCTGATCGAGCAACCCGGCCAGGGCAATACCCCCAAGTCCACCGCCGCTATGCCACAGCCAATCACGACGCGACAGGGTATCACTGACGTCTACCCCGGCAGCGGCTGTGGTTCCGACGTAGACTGGCTGTCGACGACGCATACGAGGCTCTTTCAATCTGCAAAAACGAATTCATTCAAATTCAAAATCAGACGGCAGAGGCTGGGCAGCCCATGCGTCTGCACGTGTTCGCGCACGATCGCCCGCTCCGCATCGGTTGGTGAGCGGCTAAAGGCATCATGCCACGCGACGTCGATTTGTTCATCGACATTGTCAGAGAGCTTGGTTAGTCGCGCTGCAAAGTGCTGCGCAGCCATCAAGGTCAACTGATTGTTCAGTAAGGCCAGAGCCTGAAGTGGAGAAATCGTCTCATTGCGTTTGTCGACTAGCATGGAGGGATCGGCGCAGTCCAGTACCGTCATCAAGGGTTGTTGCTGCGAACGGACCAAAAAACGGTAGATTGCGCGCCGGTGCGTGGCTGGATTCTCAGCATCATGAAGCTGATATTCATAGTGCGGCGAATGTTCGGGCTTTTCAATCACAAAATCCTGAAAGCTTGGGCCCCCCATGTCCAAATGCAGCAATCCGGCGACCTGCAAGATCGAATCGCGAATGGTTTCCGCATCCAGTCGCTGCCGATGTTGGCGCCAGAGCCACTGATTGTCAGCATCCACCATCGCAGGATCGATGCCCGACTGAAGTGAGCCTGCTTCGCTGGACGCTCGGTAAGTTGCTGACAGCACAATGGCTCGATGCAATCGCTTGATCGATTGCTCATCACGCATATCTGCAGCCAGCAGATCGAGCAGTTGCGGGTGGGTGGGAAGTTGGCCCATCCGGCCAAAATCGTTGGGGGTGTCAACCAAAGCTCGGCCAAAATGATATTGCCATACTCGATTAGCAATCGACCGCCAGGTGAGAGGGTTTGTTGCGTCAGTAATCCATTTTGCCAAAGCGGCCCGTCGCGCGCCTTCGGCTTGATCCATGGTTTCATGAAAGCGGTGCGGTAGATTCTCGATACAAGACAGAGCACCAGGTTCGACCAGTTGCAAGGGCTTAGTAACTTCACCGCGGGCCAAAACGTGAATCAATCGTGGCTTTCCGCCATCCGCGCCGGTACCGCGAAACGCACCTTGGCCGGTATGAATCGTGGCCGCATAGATCATTTGTGGTGGCGGCAGTGCCTCAAGCGATTGTTGAGTTTCACTGAGTTGTTTTCGGGCCGCTGCAGCCCGCTGTTGTATTTCTACAGGGACTAACTGGCGAATCAGATGTTCGCGCTCCGTAGTGAGCCCAGCCACATCAGCTTTTGAGCTAGCCGCTTGAGGATAAATGCCATCAACCAAGTTCGCTTTGCCCCAGCGAGTGGGCGCCTCGATCGAGTCGGTCGCGGTAACCTGGGCCTGCTTGGCAATGTTCTTGCCGTCGACATTAAACACCTGCAACTCGGCGAGGGCAAAGATGTAATCATCTTGTCGAGCGGCGAGTCGTGTCGCGGTGAACCGCACGTAGCGCGCGGTGAGAGGTGCAAATTCTACTTGCTGCGGTTCAAGCCGTGGATTGGCAACGTCGGCTTGCGTGCGATCGATCACGGTCGTGACCGTAGATTCCGAGTCGCCCTCTTGATTGACGTCTATCTTGAAACGCTGCGGATAACCAAATCCGGAACCGATGCCATTGAAGTCATCATGGCAGGCATTCCAGGCGATGCGGTGAATGGCCACTGGTTGGCCGAAGTCCAGTTGCACCCACTTGTCGCACGCTGCAGATTTTTCAATTTGACTGTGATAGCCGTGTTCGGGCGGGAACGAGTCGCTGCTTTTTTGTGCCGCTTCGATACGCTGATCAAGATCGACAAGTTGCGTGCCACACTGTTTGGCAATGTCTGCTTCGACTTGATGCAGTTCAGTCTGCTGGGTTGCCTTAGTCTGCGTTAATTCGCGGCGGTGGGCAGCGAGTTGCGGATCACGATCATAGGCTTTGTCGGTGCGGTCGACGGCGGCGAAGACTGCCTGCAAGGCGTAATAGTCCTCTTGCGTGATCGGATCAAACTTGTGGTTATGACACTGAGCACAGTGCGCCGTCACGCTGCAAAAGGTGCTCATGGTGGTTGAAACCATATCATCCCGATCCAAGTGACGCGCAATTTGCCCGTCGACTTTGGTCTCCGGTACTTCCGCGTGCCCAATAAAGTCCCAGGGGCCGGCGGCCACGAACCCCAGCGCCTCATTACCGTCTGCTGTATCGGGAAAAAGTACATCGCCAGCCAATTGCTGGAGGACGAACTCTCGGTAAGGGCGGTCTTCATTCAAACTGCGAATCACATAGTCGCGGTAGGGCCAAGCATTGGGGCGCGGTTTATCTTTGTCATAACCATGCGTTTCACCAAAGTGAACGATGTCCAGCCAGTGACGAGCCCAGCGTTCACCGTAGCGCGGCGAGGCCAAGAGTCGATCGACCAGTCGCTCGTAGGCATCCGGCCGGGCATCGCTCTCAAAAATTTTTGTCTCTTCGTAACTGGGTGGCAGTCCATGCAGATCGAAATAGAGCCGACGTATCAAGGTGCGTCTGCCGGCAATTGATGTCTGAGAGAGATGCTGTTTGTGTAGTTTTTCGGCGATGAAACTGTCGATGGCCGATTCAGCTTGAGCGATCACTGGAATCGCAGGCCGTTCCAGAGGGCGCAGCGACCACCACGCCTCGGCCTGAT
>JBBQRC010000533.1:0-4462 GCA_038215215.1 Pirellulales bacterium | reverse complement strand
AAGAAAAACAAAATGCTCGCCGTCTCACCGGTTAGGCGCAGCAATTGTTCCTCGATGGCAAACGTTTGTTTGACGTTGGCCACGCTTTCTTCTGCAGCCAGCGCACTAAACCATTCTGGAATCGCGTTGGCATTCAGCAGTTGCTGGACGTCCAGAATATACAACGTCCAACAGATGACCCCTAAGAGAATTGCCGAGGCAGCTTTGTTGACGTGAATCTTGTGCTCGAAAGCAATCGCCAAATAACCCAGGACAAAAACGCAAAGGATTGCGATAGTCATGACTGACGGATTTCTGAAAGCGTTACTGCAAATCCCCGCCGGGGTGGGTGGGTTGCGGCACTGATTGTACTGATTGCCGATCGATTATGGCATTGGCCAGCGTGCGAATGTTGCGGATCATGCCATCTAACCCGCTGCGTCGCTGGGACGACACAAATTGGTCCAGGCCAATGCGACGGAAGAAGTCCTCCACATTAAATTCGAGCAGTTGTCTGGCGTCCTGGCCGGAAAACAAATGCAACAGAACCGCAATCAGACCACGCACAATTTCGGCATTGGAGTCGGCCACAAACTCGAACCGCTCAGGTGCATCTGGCTGTGGGCGTCCGAGCAAATAAACTTCACTCATGCAGCCCGGGACCGCTTGGCAGATCGGTTTCAGTTGCTGAAAGGTATGTGGCAACCGCCGCGCCATGTCAATCAACAACTCCGTTTTGCTTTCGCGATCATCGAACGCAAGAAACTCTTCTGCCAGCGCATCCGCAGCCTCGCTAGGTGTGTTTGCAATTGCCCGGGCGAATTCAATGGTTGTTTCCACCTTGGGCCCCGCGGCAGATCTGGCAGCAATCATTTTTCGCAGGGCTGTGGCCAAGGCATCGATGTCTTCACGCGTGTTATAAAACGCCAGTGAGGCGCGCGTCGTGCCACTAACATTCAATCGCCGCATGAGCGGCATACAGCAGTGATGCCCAGTCCGCACCGCAATCCCCTCGCGGTCCAGGGCCATCCCGATGTCCAGCGCGGCGATATCGTCACAGACAAAGCTAATTACCCCCGCTTTGTGTTTGGCAGTACCCACGATACTCAGCCCCTCGATGCGACCGAGCTCCGCGGTCGCGTATTCCAACAAGTCCGCCTCGTGGGCCATGATTTGCGTAAAATCGAGTTCCTTGAGGTAGTCGATGGCCGCCCCTAGCCCAACAGCACCGGCAATGTCCGGCGTCCCAGCTTCGAAGCGATTCGGGAGTGGCGCATAGGTCGACCGCTCGAAGCTGACCGTTTCGATCATGTCGCCGCCACCCTGATAGGGCGGCATGGAGGTGAGCAGTTCACGACGGCCCCACAACACCCCAATTCCGGTGGGACCAAACAGCTTGTGTCCGCTGAAAGTAAAAAAATCACACCCCAGTTGCCCAACGTTTGTTGGGAAATGACCCACTGATTGCGCGCCATCCACCAATACTTTGGCACCCACCTCTTTGGCCCAGGCGATGATCTTGGCCACGTCGTGGACCGTCCCTAGGGCATTCGACACATTTTGCAGGGCCACCATTTTCGTGGACTTATTGATCAGTTGCTCGAGCCCACTCAAGTCTAGTTCGCCGTTGTCCGTCATCGGAATCGTGCGAATCGTGGCACCCGTCGCTGCGCAAGCCAGTTGCCAGGGAACGATGTTTGAATGATGCTCGAGCTGCGTCAGCAAGACCTCATCCCCGGGCTGCAAATTCGCTTTGCCCCAGCACTGTGCTACCAAGTTGATTGCTTCGGTGGTCCCGCGGACAAAAATGCAACACGTAGCATCTGTCGCACCGATGAACTTCGCAACTTTGGTCCGCGATTGCTCAAACTCATCCGTCGCTTGCTGACTGAGTCGGTAGACCCCGCGATGGATGTTGGCGTTGAGATGCGTGTAATAGTGCACGATCGCGTCAATGACCGCTTGCGGCTTTTGAGTGGTCGCACCATTGTCCAAGTAGACCAATGGACGACCATTCATCTGAGTTTGCAGAATCGGAAAATCGCGGCGGACTTGCAGTGGATCAAAAGGCTTCATGACACTCTATTCTAAATCGGCAAGCAAGGATTGCAGAGGGTGGCTCACCATCGTAGCAGTCGGCTAATTTTGACTGGCGATGAGAAAAAGATGTTCGCCGGTGCGAATGAGTAATCCGGCATCGGTGAGCGCGGTGCCATATTGAATTTCAGCATTAAATCCACCTGGACCACCACCGTCGGCGGCTGCAACCCAAAGGCGGTTGGCAGCCAATTCCTTGAATTGCTCCCCGGCGTCAACAACCGTAGTTGTGCCCGTTTGACCGAAGAAGTAAACGCGGTCGCCAATGCCTAGCGGCGTGGCCCAAACGGATTCTTTAATGCGGGCGTTGTACAACGTCTCACCCGTGGTCGCGTTCATGCAGAAAAGCACGCCGGCGCGATTGACATAATAGGCTTTGTCCCGATAGACGATCGGCGAGCCAAATGAGCTGCTGGCTTTTTCGTTTCGCCACATGACCTCAGGGACGAAATTGGTCCCCTGCTTCACAATTTTCACCGCCATGTTCGACCGCAGTGCTCCCTCAGTATTTTCACCGTTGCGTCCCGGTGAAGCACCCACCAGGAATTGACCCTCGCCAAATGGAATCGGGGATGCCACGGTGTTTCCACCGACGTCGCTAAATGTCCATAGTTGCACACCGCTCTGCGGATCATAACCGTCCAGTGAGCCCGCGGAGCTGGTGACCACCTGCGGTTGGCCGGCCACGGTAACAATCATCGGCGACGACCACGAGGTGCGACTGTCGCGGGGCGTCTTCCACAACGTCTCTCCGTTGGCCTTGTTGATCGCTAGCAAGTAGGAGGGGCCTTCGTTGTCGGCCAGCACGAAAATGCGATCATCCAGTTGTGCGAGAGAACCACCCAAACCAAATCGACCTTCGTATTTGCCATAGTCGGTCATCAGCTTGCGTTCCCAGCGCACCGCGCCGTCGGTTGTCAATGCAACCATATCGCCACTTTCGAAGAACGCGATCACACCCTGATTATCGGCCACTGGCGTGGGGGCCGCTCGACTCGTGTAAGGATCGTTTTTGGCTTGCAGACTGTTGTCGAACTTGTGGGTCCAACGCAGCTTGCCAGTTTCGAGATCCACACACATGACGAGAAAAGTTTCCTTATTCGGGCCTTCGACTGCCGTTAAATAGATGTTATTTCCCACCACAACAGGACTGGACTGCCCATGGCCCGACAATGGGGATTTCCATTTCGCACCCGCAGTCTCGGACCAAGTCAACGGAATCGCAATTGTTTGTTGATCGCGGCTTGCACCACCCAAAAAACCAGGCCAATCAGCCCTAACAACTTCGGTGGCTGTGGCCGCAAACAGTGCAATAAGCATCAAGCAAAAACGCATTTTTGAACTCTCCATGAAATTAGCAGTCGCTGTGCTGTGCAACGTCAGTGTTAGCGGTCCGGGCGAATGCTTGAAGCAAAGGCCGAGAAAAACCTCGCGGTCTTTACCTTCATTATTGCAGGTCCGGCAAATCGCGGGGCAAGGGCGAACGATCCTTTGGAAAACGATCGAAAGCTCGGGGTGAGCCACAAACTCCGGAGGCTCTGAACCGTAGCTCGCTCATCGAAGTACACAGCATCGACGGGGAGTCGCTGAAGGTGGCAGCGTTTTGACCACCTACCAAGAACAAGCCGCCGTATTCGGCGACTGCTTCCGATAGTTGCTCAATCTCGCGTTGGTGCGAGCGACTGCGGATCGGGTTGGTGAGCGCCAACCACACCAATTCGGGCTGCTCATCCTCTACCGAATCCCGCAGGACATCTACGGGTGTGTTGGGACCAAGATTGGTCTCGTCGAAGCCCGCTTCGTGCAAAACGAGTGAAACCATTAAACTGGGTAGCAAGTAGGGATCCTCCAGCGGTGCGGCACCAATTGCCGCAGGAGCTCCCTCTTCTGTTTCGGGTAACGCCAAGCGTATTTGGCATAAAGCGCGAACGCACAGCAGCGTCGCGCGGTGCTCCACAAAAATACTCCGCTTATCGTTAGGCCAGGTCGCTCCTATGACACGCATGGCATAGCGAATTGGCCCATCACAAATCTCCGCCAAGGACATGCCACCCGCGTACATGGATTGCATCAGGCCGATCACCGAGTTGGCGTGTCCTTCCCGCAATGCATGTAGCAATTGCTCCGAATCAGAGCACTGTTCAGCGGCCTGTCCATCCAAATCGACCAAACCAAGCAACTCAGGTCGTTCAATCTTCAGCTTGGCTTGACGGACGTAACGAATGATCTCCACCGCGGCGATTTTGCGATGGCCCCCTTGGGTCCGATGTATCCTTAGGTCTCCGCTATCTGCCAGACGGCGGGCGGACGATTCACTAATCCCCACCGCCGCCGCGAATTCAGAAGTGGACAAGAACTTTTGCATCTCGATATCTACCTCTGGAAG
>JBBQRC010000532.1:0-4463 GCA_038215215.1 Pirellulales bacterium | reverse complement strand
ACACCGACGGTGTTGAAATCTTGAAGCAGATCAAGGCTGACCCGGATTTGGCGCGGTTGCCCGTGATGCTGATCACCAACTATGCTGAATACCAAGATGTCGCCGAGTCTTTAGGTGCTCTCCGCGGCTTTGGCAAGCTTGAGCTCACTTCACAAGAGACGCAGCAGAAGCTAACCAAAATCCTTGCTGACAGCACGGGTTCGTAGCGTACTTACTTGCCAGGCTGCGTTTCACGGCTGAATTTTTGAACTTGATTCGATCGGAGTGACGTGGCGTGGATAAGTCAAATCTGGCGCTTGCTTGGCTGAGTATCTTGCTGGCTGTAGCGGCGGGCTGTGCGATGGCGCTCCAGCCTGCCGCCAACGCTCGCTTGGCCAGCCGTTGTGAACATCCACTGCAAGCGAGCATCATTAGTTTCGGCACAGGCCTGATTGCGCTGCTGGCGGTAGGTTGGCTGTTCCAGATTGGTTTCCCGCATCCATCTAAACTCCAGACCTTGCCCGCCTGGGCTTGGACCGGTGGCTTGATTGGGACCTACATGGTCACCGTTTCTTTGTTGGTCGCGCCACGATTGGGCGCGACGCGTTGGATCGCGTTGGTGCTGGGGGGGCAGATTGCCTTGTCCCTCATTCTCGATCATTTCGGATGGGTCGGTTTTGCACAACATCCTATGTCGTGGTTACGACTGACTGGTGTGTTGTGCCTGTTCAGCGGAGTGCTCCTGATCTTGTTTTATTAGGTGCGTACCGCCCCGTTTTTTCAGCTTGAGCAGCAAGGGTCATCCACCATGATGGAAATTTGTCGCGCACTTCGCTTCTTGGTATTTTTGGCATGGATGAATGCCAGTTTTGCACTCGCCCAGGACAGGACTCTCAAGGAGTTAGCGGAGCGGAAAGGGTTTGAGGTTGGTTTCGAATTGAGCCCGGAAAATATCCAGGAAGCCGCATTTCTCGCCACGGTCACCCAAGAAGCTTCGGTAGGAACATTCACTACCTACTGGTACTTGCCGAACAATCTAGGTTTGGACAGAGGTCCAGTGGAAAAAAGCCTTGATTCGAAATCACCACGTGGTAATTACGATTTCAGTCGTCCCGAGTCTGTCCTCCGCTTTTGCGAAAGCGCTGGTCTCACCGTTCACGGTCATGCGCTGCTTTGGCCACAAGACCAATTCAACCCGCCTTGGGTATTAAAGCTACCTGCGAACAAGGCGCGGGCTGCACTGGGCAACCATATTCAAGAGGTCGTTGGCAAGTTTCGTGGTCAGGTGGAAACTTGGCACGTTGTCAACGAGCTCTTTGATTACCGCGGAACAGTCATCGATAGCTACTGGAGCCGCAATTTGGGATTTCCGAAAGCGGGTGCAGTCACTCCAACTTTCGTGGATATTGCCTTTCGCTATGCAGCCAAGGCAGATCCCGACGCCCGACTGATCTACAACGATTACGGTCAGGAAGAATCCGATCCGCGAAAATTCAATGCCATTCGAAACATGATGGTGGATATGCGTCGCCGCGGTATCCCCATTCATGGCATGGGTTGGCAATTACACCAAACGGCCACCACGGTACTGGATCCCGCATTTCAGCTTGAAGCACGCATGAACGCTATGGCTGAGCTGGGTTTTGACAATTACATCACCGAGTTGGATATCGTGATGGACGATAGAAAGATCGATGGTTCGCTGAACGATCCCAAACCCAAGTACAGTGCTGCCGATCTGCAAAGGCAAAAGTGGGCCTACAAGAAAGTCTTCGAGATTTTCGCGCGGGTCAAACGTCGCGTCTCAGTGCAAACCTGGGGCGTATCGGACAAACAATCTTGGTTGGGTGCCAACCGAGCACCATTGTTGTTCGATGCGAATTTCGGCAAGAAACCAGCTTATTACGGGGTCCAAGAGGCTCTGGTGGGCGAAATTTCTGGCTTACGGACAATGCAAAGCTTATGGGATCAGCGTTTTCTCCTGGCTGGCTCCACGACCCAGAATGCACCGCTCAACTTGGTTCAGGCGCCTCCACGCAAAACCGCTGCGCAGCTCGCATCCTGGTCGGTTCCGCTGTGGGAGCTCACCTGTGAAGATGGGAATGGCAGCTATCGCTTGAAGTTGCTAGACAATAATCGGTACTTGCAAGTTGGGCAGGACGCCTTCCTTCCCCCCGCCACGACCGGCGTTTTTTCGCAAGGTGATTCGCGTCAGAATTGGTACTTAATACCATGCGGCCACAACACCTTTTTGATTTTGAACAGAGCCAATTGTGCGACCTTGCAGCCGAACTACGCGTCGCTTTCAAAGCATCCATTAGTCGTCGGGCCCCGCCGCACATGGTGGCTTGGATTCTGGAAAATCGAATAATCAGACCAGGCCTCTCTGGTATCCAAGCTAACGCGTCGAGCGGCGGAGCAGATAATCGCCCAATCGACTTGAGATGGCTGAGATGACCAAAAGCCACCAAGCTTTACGTGGCAGAATGAGCCGATTGCTGCGACGCGTTGCAGCCCGCAAGATCTGCTCGCTGAGGCGCTGCGGATCTAACCCAGCGAGTTTGGCCCCTCCCCCCCCTTGCAGCGCCGCTTGCGGAACGTTGATCTTCCCAGCAAGCCCGTCGTAGCGCTTGCCCGCATCTGCACGAGCAATCGGCCCTGGGCTGACCAGCATGACATGGACCCCCTCAGCCGCCAATTCCAGTCGAGCTTGTTGTGCCAGTGCGGCGACCCCGTGTTTGACAATGGAATATCCACCTAAAAAACGTGGCGCAAAGTGCGAAGAAAGCGAGCCGATCAGCACCAGTACTCCGCCTGGCGATTGCGCGTCACGGGCCCGCAGCAACGATGCAAATTGCTGAGTGACGAGCAAGCTGCTGCAGACATTGCGACGAAATAATTCGATCAGCCGAGCACTACTCAAGTCGTTAATCGTACCGCGATCACTTTCTCCTACCGCGTTGATGACTAAATCCAGGTGCTGAAATTGCTGGTGAATTTTCCTAGCGAGTTCGGCGGCACTGCTGTCATCGGTCACATCTGCGGGGAACGCATGGAAGTCGGCGCGCGGGAACTGGTCCGCTAGGTCCGAGCGCATCGCAGCCAGCCTCTCCGCGTTCCGGGCGTTCAGAAGCACACGCGCGTCACGACGCCCAAGAGCGGTCGCCAAATGATATCCAAGCCCAGCCGATGCGCCACAAATCAAGACGGTTTTGCCACTCCAATGATCGTGCATGTTTTCAGCAATTCTTTTCTAACTTGGTCTACTGCATGGTGGCAACACGAACTCGCGGGACGTCGCTACACTGTCTAGGCAACCACCCTGCGCCGCACGCGAAACGGCGACTGGCAAAACAATTCTGTCGTAAGGAAGTCGACTATGGCACAGATTCGTCCCTATCTCAATGAAGCGCGTTCTAAGATCGTAGCTACCGTGGGGCCTGCCTGCCAGGACGAGGCTATCTTGGCGGAGTTAGTAAACCACGGCGTCGACGTTTTTCGCATCAATGCGGCTCACGGCAAGATTGCTGATTTTGAACGCACCCTGGCCTCGATTCGCCGGGTCCGCGAAGTCACCGGCTTTCCGGTCGCCGTGTTGCTGGATTTGGCCGGCCCCAAAATTCGCCTCGGCAAACTCTTCCAAGATCCATTAGAAGTCGCAATTGGGACGGAATTGACGATCATTCGCGGCGAAACCACTACAGAACCCTTTCAGTTGTGTAGTAATTACACGCGGCTCATCGATGATATCGTCGTGGGTAATGGCATCATGCTGGCTGACGGAACGATTTCATTGCAGGTGATCGCGCGCAGCGCTGACACGGTGCGCTGCCGAGTCCTCACTGCCGGCCTAATTCGCAGTCGCCAGGGTATCAATCTTCCAGGAGTTTCTCTGAGTGTTTCGGCGATGCGGCCCGAGGACATCGAGAACGCTATTTGGGCCGCCCGCAACGAGATCGATTTCGTCAGTCTCAGCTTTGTGCGCTCGGCGCAAGATGTTACGTCGCTCAAAAACTTGCTGAAGTCCCTGGATGCCAATGCGTTGGTGATTGCCAAGATCGAAAAGCGCGAGGCCCTGGAGCACTTAGAAGAGATTGTGGATGCCGCCGATGGTGTGATGGTGGCCCGAGGTGACCTGGGAGTTGAAATTGACGTGGCTGAAACTCCCGTAGCGCAGAAGCGGATTATTCGCGTGTGCAGAGAAAAAATGAAGCCTGTCATCGTGGCAACGCAAATGCTCGAGAGTATGCATGAGAATCGACGGCCGACGCGGGCCGAAGCCAGCGACGTGGCCAACGCTATCCTGGATGGCGCTGACGCTTGCATGTTAAGTGGAGAAACAGCCATTGGCAAATTCCCCATCGAGGCCGTCGACACGATGAACCGCATCATGCTCTATACCGAAGAGATGCTGAAAGATCAACCGAGCCCCACGTTGACCCAGAGTTCTGAACGTGTGCACGCTATCACTTCTGCGGTGACCT
>JBBQRC010000531.1:0-4466 GCA_038215215.1 Pirellulales bacterium | reverse complement strand
ATATTTGGAGTCGCGATGGGCGTGCTGCTTTTCCAGGAACAGCTCGACGTTTCCATGTTTGGCGGGTGTTTGCTCATAGTCAGCTCAGGTTTGGTCGTGCTCTGGTCTCAAACCAAGCAATAAGCCCACACCGGCTCGGTGCAACTGTACCACGGCGGCCAAGTATACGATTCTATCAGCATCGCCTCGACAGCCAAGAAGCCGCCCCCCGCACGCGAACACAATTCGTTTGCCAGTCAGATCCGCCATCACGCTACGGGCTTTGAGGTCATGAACGCCTTTCTATCCGCAGATGCGTAGCCGAAAACGGCGTCCCGATTTCACGCGGGGTCGAACCGATCACATACGCCAGACCGAATGAGACTGGCCCAATAGTGTTCGGCTCATTGCCGACTTCCCCGACATTGCTCACTCAGGACTAACCGTCCTGAAGCGTCCAGCGAGAATCAGTTTCGACGCGGCGGCCGCCCAACCGAAGCACGAAATCGCAACTCGCAAAAAAACACAAAAGCAGCGGTCCTGTGCGGGCAGCGATAATCGGTGTGTTTAGGTTTTCATCCCTGCGTTGGTTGAGCAAACGTTGACGCACAGCCTTGTGTGCCTTGGGTCCAAACTCGATGGCGGCGGTCTGTCCGTAGAGGTGTCTCACATCGCGAATGATCAGTCGGAAAGCATCCTGTTCATTCGTTGGCTTCCCGTCTTTCACGTAGTACGTTTTGCAGTGCCGCCAGAACGCTGCCAATATCTCCACTACGGTAATGGATGGGGCACGAGCAGGTTCAACGAGTTGGCGACCGGCTGAAAGGAACTCAGCCACTAGGCGATCGTACAGCGACTTATTGACTTTAGTGCCGTGTGGACCGAGGTAATGATCTCGCCCGGAGATCGTGACGATCGCTTGCCCGCTGCTTACGATATTTGGGGACGGCATGAACGAGTCGCGGCGTAGTGAGGAGTCTCCCAAAACGGTATGTACCGTCTTGCGTTTTCGGAAAAGCTTCTCACCAGTTCGACTCTGCCGACATAACACCAACTCAAACACTCATGAATACGCCATTCAAGTTCTTACCTTCCGCACCGCTCTCGAACGGTAAAACGAAAGTCTTCATCGAGGAGCAATGTGAAATGGTAGCCTCACATACCGCCGAAGACCCAGAAACTTTCGAGGCAATTATCCTGGAGCAACATGATAGGTGGTACTACATTTACGGCGAGTACATTGACTCCGAGGACCCCGGATTTCGCTACAGGGCAGAATTGTGGTCAGCCAACCGAGTGCTGGTCTGGTTGCGGTTTAGAAACCTTTATGGCGAGTTTTCTCCGGAGTACAGGGCGATACTTAAGGCGTACTGTGAAGTCGAGGATGATGTAAATGTCAAGCCTATTCAAGTTGAACCCCAACTTGTTTTAAAGCGTGGTCTAGAAGCGCTTTCCTACACGTGCGAAGTTGCCTTGAAAAGCGAGGAAAATGGTTGGAGCCAGCATCACGCCGATAGAGTTAAATCTGAGGTTTCGTGGTTCTTCGCGACTCTAAATCGATTTAAAATGAACTACATAGTCAACCAGCTCCCGGGGTGTGTTGATTTACAACTTGACGAGTCGTATATAAGTGACGATAGCCTCAAAGCGGCCCTGTCAAAAGCGGTTAAGGAGATTAAAGCTCTGACCGAGATTTCGGACTTCGCGTTTACTCCGATAGTGATCACTTCCTTGGAAGACCTGGAACGCAAATGCGACGAATTCCTTAAGGAGGACATCCTTAATCAGGCCCGACGAGCCATGCGAACAGGTAGCATATCGAACCGATGAATTGGAATCACCTTCGCATCCGACGGCGCAGCAATTCGACACCGGAACCCGCGCCGCCGCCAACGTGTCGGTGAGCGCAAAGGTGGCCAGCACGACAGGATAGGGAGCGGTCATTCGGGTATTAGGTTTCTCTCTAGTCCTTCCATCGGGTTCAGACCATGGTGCGTCGGCCGGTTATGGATAAGACGCAGGGAGCTGAGCAGCCGTTCGCCTCTGCCACTTCAACCCGGACGATCGCCAGAACCGCTGGAATCAATCGTTAATCGGCAGATCTCCACTTGGCACCACTGCAGTCAATCGGGCCACCGCGGAAGCAGCCCGACCGGGCCGCGGAATTCGAAAGCCGCCAAAGTGCCCACCCTGTCGACGACTGCCGATCCAGGGTCGCCAGCACCTGAACGAGTGTGGTCTCTGACAGTTCAGCCAAGTCGCACATGCGCTCGATGACGTAGCCAGCTTATTGCCTTGCTCGAGCAACGGCTGACGGCTCAGCAGATCTAGCAAGACCTGGTAACCGATTACGCGTCCACCGCCTAATATCACTCGGTCCGGCGCACATCGGTAGTTTGTCACGCATGAAAGAACGCCCCAGCCGGCGAATCAAAGTCGAAGCGGGCCAGGAGCTACAGATCGACTCCGGCCGGGCAGCTAGGTGCATTGACCATAGCGGCAAGCCGCGGCGGACACCAAGAGCTCAACGGCTCGCACCGCTCTGCACCGCCGGAGTATTTAGGCGCCGATGATGTTTGCGGTGGAACGATCGCGTGGTCCCAATGTTCAATCATCGCCAAGTGCAAATTCCGATCCACCATCGCATGGCGAATGTGAGATTCAGCACTCGCGATCGCCCGCCCCAATAGTGCGACGGTTACTTTCGATCTGACTATTAGCAATTGACCGTGTCGCCCTGGCTCCGCCTCACCGCACCTACAAAAGCACTAGCGAAACAGTAGCTGCCGCTCGTTTTCGCTTACGACACCATGTCAACGTTACCGCCCTCTCTACTGCAAGCCTCTCATCGGACCGTGATCCAGCCACCACGCCGTGAACTTTCACGGCGGGCGTCTACGCGCAATCGAGCGAGGGATACCGCACTTTGACTTACTCTCAACTGCCCCGCCGAGATCAAAGCAGTTGGTTCGGACGGCCTCAATTTCGGATGTACTTGAACGCAATTAATTGGAATCCATTCCAATTAATTAAACCCCATTATTTATTGGCCCGCCTCACATTCTGTAAGCCCTAACTCGCGAAATTTGATGTTCAATTTAGTGCATAAGGTCGAGTGGCTTAGAGCGAGGATGACAAGAAATGAAATTTACACAACTGCTGAAAGTGCCAGTGGCATTCGAAAGGGTGACGGGCGTCAGGCCTCCGGATGGTACGTGGCGACGATGGGTACTGGCCGGCCTGGCACGCCGGAGCGGCGAGGGCCGTGTCCGGCTCAGGACCGTCAAACTGGGAGGCGGTGTGATGACCACGGAGGAGTACGTCGTTGATTTCATCGACGCGACAACAAATGAGCCGGCCCAGAGAATCGCCAGCGAAAGCAGCGGAAACGCAGAGTCGGCGGAAAACTACCTTAATTGCGAGTTGGGCGGTGACTCATGAGCTTGGCTGAATTTAGAGCAGACATAGACCGCGCCTATTACAAGACCATCGTGGCCTACACGCCGGACCAGTGGGAAGCCCAGTTCCGAAGGCCCATTTTATTCGCCCAGTTCCAACGAGATATCGATCAACTAGTAAAGGCGGAAGACGACCTTTTGCTTCGCAACAGCGCGAAGGCACTAATGCAGTGCATCAAGCGGATGCAGGCTTGCACTCAGGCGAAGTACTGCAAGGTGTTGGGGTGCCCGCGCTGCGCCCGCAAGCTGTGCGTCGAGCGAGCGCAAGTGCAGGCGGCGGTTATCAGTCGCCATACGATCGCTCGCGCCGGACGGGCAATCACTGTCGGCCTAGGTAGCTACCGCTACTCGGGCGGCCTAGATGGGAACTGCCATCGAGTTTCCAGCGATATGGCGTGCGTGCAAGCGATTCTGAACGGTGACCACCAGGTGGCCGGGTACCGGCTAGCGCTCGATGCATCGTTGAGTGATCGGGAATTCGCGACGCTAACTGTCGACACGCCGATCGCCTTCTTGGAACGGCTTCCGTTCAACCTTCATATTCATGGGACCATACTGCTGCGTGGTGGTGGGGTCGAGCGATTTATTGATCGTTTTACGCAGGAGCTTGGCTATGCTGCGTTAGATGTCGAGGTGTACCACGAGTCCATGCGGAGCACCTTTCGTGACCCATCGGGCAGCAAGCGCAGAGAGGTCTGCACCTACCAAGATGCCATGCGCTGGACGTGCTATCAGGAGAAACTACAAAATGGCGGTCGATTACCACCAAATGTCGTCCGCGTACTTCAACGACAACTCTATGGCGCGAAACGATTCTGGTCGGGCGGCAGTCTCGCGACACGTCCCGACACGAGTTCCCAACTGGAGACTCTCAAGGAGATGGCCGGTCATTTGACGGACGCCTTACGTCACTTCACAGCAGCCGAAATTGACGGAAAGTCTTGCAGAATGATTCAAGAGTGCATTGGTGCTGCAGCTGAACTTCAGCATCATTTCGCGCGCAAGCAAGATCGCGAGCGCAAGCGTGAC
>JBBQRC010000530.1:0-4469 GCA_038215215.1 Pirellulales bacterium | reverse complement strand
GCAGCCTGCCGAAAATGGGCTTGGATTACGACGGGACGCCGGCGAGCGGCCAGACGCGCAGTAGCTTTTATTTCCCCATTTGGCGCCCGACGCGGCGAATTAGCGGATGTTAAGCGTCCGTGCGCTTGAACTGGTAGCCAGCACGCAATACTATTCAACCAGAGTCAGCTCAACAGTTAGCTCAATTTACGGCAAATTTTGACATAGGCAGGCACATGGCCGACGAAGACCAAGATAAGCGGAATGGCGAAAGCAAGGGAAACAATTGGCTCTGGTATCTCGTTTTGACAGCCATCGTGCTGATCTCCATTGGTGTTTTTGTAGTCAATAGCGCGATTTTCCGGCTCAAATACCCTGACCTCGTGCGACTACTCAAAGCCACGGAATACACGGAACAAGGTGGCAGTGATTTAGCTGCCGACAAGTCCGGTAAGATCGCCATTGTCTCGCAGACTGATCCCAAACGAACAGTGGAAATCTCCCACATTCGCGAAGTTCGTGTGGATAATAACTACGTGTCGGGAACCGTCTTGAAACGCGTGTCGGATGGCTCGGGAGTGGCCGAAGGGGCGAAGAAAGTCGAGTTCCGAGCTTACAAGGATGATTCAGAGCAAACCACCAGCGAGATCCTCGAACTCTTGACCGCCAGCAAGGTGGACTGGAGTTTCTCGGACGGTCCTAATTTCATGGGACAGTATGGTCCGGTGCTGCTGATGATTGGAGCCGCGTTTTTGATCATGATGTTCGCGGCGCGGAAGATGAGCGGAATTGGTTCACCGATGTCCTTTGGTCGATCACGCGGACGACTTTGGGCTCAAGATGATATCGGCATAACGTTTGATGACATCGCGGGGGTCGACGAAGCGGTTGAGGAAGTCCGCGAAATCGTGGACTTTCTGAAATATCCCGACAAGTACCAGCGACTTGGCGGGCGAATTCCAAAAGGAGTTTTGCTAGTTGGCCCTCCTGGAACTGGCAAGACGCTGCTGGCCAAAGCCATCGCCGGCGAGGCAGGAGTTCCGTTTTACAGTCTCTCCGGAAGCGACTTCGTTGAGATGTTTGTAGGGGTGGGAGCGGCGCGGGTGCGCGACATGTTCCAGCAAGCCAGCGCGAAGGCACCCAGCATCATTTTTATCGATGAACTCGATGCCCTGGGTAAAAGCCGTAGCGGCAGCGTCGTGGGTGTACACGACGAGCGCGAACAGACGCTTAATGCGCTCTTGGTCGAGATGGATGGATTTGATCCCAATACCGGCATTATAGTCATTGCGGCCACCAATCGACCAGAGACTCTCGACTCAGCTCTTTTGCGTCCTGGTCGATTCGATCGCAATGTACTGGTGGACCGTCCCGACAAGTCGGGCCGCGAGGAGATTTTGAAAGTCCACGTCAAGAATGTCAAACTCGCGCCCAACGTGCAACTTCAAGAAATAGCTTCGATCACCAGCGGTTTCTGCGGTGCTGAATTGGCCAACTTGGTCAACGAGGCGGCGCTGCTGGCGGCACGCAAGGGTAAAAATTTGGTCGGCCAGGAAGAATTCGACGAAGGAGTGGAACGGGTCACCACCGGCTTGGAGAAGAAACGTCGCGTTATGCATGAAGACGAGAAGCGCAGGGTGGCGTACCACGAAGCGGCCCACGCATTGGTCGCTTATTCGCTGCCCAATACCGATCCGGTCCACAAAGTCTCGATCATACCTCGCGGCTTGGCTGCGTTGGGCTATACCTTGCAGCGACCTGAGGGAGACAGGTACTTGATGACTCAATCGGAGCTGGAATCGCAAATGCAAGTACTGCTGGCCGGTACGCTGGCTGAAGAACTGATTTTCAAAGATATTAGCACCGGCGCGCAGAACGATTTAGAGCGAGCCAGCGCGATTGCGCGTAGCATGGTGATGGAATACGGTATGAGTCGTTTGGGACGGGTCAATTATCGCGAGAGCACCCGCTCTCCATTCCTAGCCGGCGCGCGGGCTGAAACTTACTCGCGTGACCACAGCGAGCAGACCGCGCGCGAAATTGACGAAGAAGTCATTCGCATCATCAATGACATGTCGCAGCGTACGCGTCAGGTGCTAGTTGAGCGTCAGCAGGCACTTGAAAATGTGACCAAGAAATTGATAGAAGTCGAAGTCATCGACAACTCCGAACTGAGCCGCTTGATCGACGAGACGTTGCCGGGACCACGGGTCGTGCCGGGAACACATAGCGTCGTGCCTGCAGCACAGGCTGCTGCTCCTGCCAGCGGCGCGCGTTTGATTACTGGACCGGCAAAGTCTGATGAAGACCGACCGAGCCTGTCTAGCGATGTCGGCTAAAGGAGCTTTGCTTGTGCCGCATTCAACGCCAGAGCAACCCGAGAAACGCCCACCACAAACTGGCGCCAAATCAAAACCGGCTCCCTATCAGCCACTGGCACCGGGCTCGATCGAAAGCGAGTTGGGTGTGCCCATCCCGGGGATCATCCTGGCAGCGGATCGATGGGTCAACACGGCGCTCAAACGCTTGCCGCAGGAAGGCCCGCTCAATTTTGCGGAGTTATTTTCTCGCTCTGCGCCGTTGGCACTCGAGATTGGTTGCGGCAATGGGCGGTTTGTGATTTCCTCGGCCGTTCGTCGTCCGGACTGGGATCACGTCGGGATCGATATTCTGCCGATGGTGATCCGCTATGCGACCCGCCGTGCCAACCAGCGAGGGTTGAGCAATTGTCGCTTAGCGGCTTGCGATGGCTGGCGATTTCTGGCTCAACTGTCCCCTCCCAATTCGATCGATGAAATCCATATTTACCATCCGCAACCCTACGCAGATGAACGTCGTCACGAACTCCGCGCACTCACCCCTGAGTTTCTGGCACTGGTACATCGTGCTCTTCGTCCCGGTGGTCAGGTGTTTCTGCAGACTGACAACCCTGCCTATTGGGCTTATATTGAACAAGTGCTCAGTGCCATGATGAATTGGCATGTCCAAACTGGTGCGTGGCCAGGGGATCCATACGGGAGATCACGGCGCGAACTCGTGGCCATTCAGCAGGGGCTCACGATTTTCCGTGGATGGGCTACGAAACGTGAGGGGTTAGACGAACTGGCCATGGCGGAACTTGTCGCCACGTTACCCCAGCCTAACTTTCAAGCGACCGAGCATCCCACGCGCGGTCGTCGACGTCGCCCTAACCATCGCCGCAGAAGGTAAGCACGCGAACCTTTGCACGTTTAAGGCGGCCGTTGAACCGTGGCAGAATGCTCCACGCATTGCGCTTGCTTGTAGCATTCTGCTACGCGGCGCGGTGGCTAAGTTCGACTTTCGCAGTTTTTGGAGTGCGGTGATTCATCACCGCTTTGGCTTTCGCTCAACGTCCAGGCATCTTTAGCATCGCGGTACGCTAAATGCTTCAGGAGTCTGGCTGTGATCGCTAACAACGATTGAGGCGCGTTGTGGTGCGATTGGTACGGAGCGATCCACACGCTACAGAATCTAGGAATAGGATGAGGAACAGAAGCATGAAAGTCCAGTTAGGTTTCGCAGGCACGCTCGTCACTGTATTGGCCGCGTGGGGCGCGTCGGGTTCGTTAGCACAAACGAAAGATGCGGGCGTCGACGCTGTGGCAGTTGAGGAGGTCGGTTTGTTCGAGGCGATCGCGGACCGGCAAGTTGAAGTCAAGTTTATACCGCTTAGTTCGGATCGAGCCAATGTGATTGTGGCCAATCGGACACTTCAGCCGCTGCACGTCCGCCTGCCAGCCACCTTTGCTGGCGTGCCCGTTCTGGGGCAATTCGGCGGCGGACCTCCCGGTTTTGGTCAGGGGGGCGGGCAAGGCATTGGTGGCGGGCAGTTCGCAGGCGGAGGGTTAGGCGGCGGCCAATTTGGAGGAGGAGGAGGAGGTCAGAATGGCGGGCAAGCGCTAGGTGGTGGCTTTAACCAAAATGGCGGAGCAGGAATCGGCGGAGGAGGAAACGGATTTGGATTGCAAAATGGTGGCGGACGTGGCAATGGGCTATTTCGCGTGGAACCAGGTCGTCCGACAAAAATCTCTGTGCAAACGGTTTGTTTAGAACACGGCAAAACGGATCCCAACCCCCGCATGAAATACCAGTTAGTACCTTTGGCCAGTACGAACTCGCGGCCCGAAATTGAAGTGCTCTGCCAGCAGTTGGCTGCTGGAGAAGTCAGCCAGAATGTAGCCCAAGCCGCCGCCTGGCATCTGGCCAACGGTTTATCCTGGGAGCAATTAGCGCAGCAAAATCGACGCGAGTCTAACTACACAGGCAACGAAAGGTATTTTTCGAGTGAGGAACTGCAGCAATCGCTTAAATTCACTGCCTACTGCCGCGGCTTGGCCAATCGCTACGTCACGTTCGGATCTAACGAGAGTCTGGCAACGACCAAGGAATGAGCTGACGGCCCAGTTGGCTTACGCCAGGATGGACTCAATCACGCGGGCCTCCTCCGGCGTGCGCGACATCCGTTGGCC
>JBBQRC010000529.1:0-4469 GCA_038215215.1 Pirellulales bacterium | reverse complement strand
GACGGAAGTGATCGCTGATTTGATTGAATCGGAACTTTCCGCCCGGGGCGTTGCAGTCGTCTTGGAAGCATCGCATTCCTGCATGACAATGCGTGGGATTCGTCGTCCGGGCAGCCTGTGCCTTACCTCGGCGATGCGCGGTGTGTTCCGCACCGATTCGTCGTCCCGCGCTGAAATTCTTGGCCTGATCACCGGCAACAATAAATGACATTAGATGCAGCCATCTGGGCGAGTTCGACCGCGTTAACTTCAAAGGTCGCACTCGCATGCTGGATAACTGCGTCAATGCTCCTACACAATCAGCGTCATGGAAATGTCTCATGGCGGCTGCTCACGTATCTTGTTGTGCTGCTTACTTCCGTTCTCGCCAGCCGACAAACCACGGTTTCACTGGACGGATGGCTGTGGTCTGCTAGTGCGTTTCTCGCAATTGCTGCCCTTGCGGCTAGCGCTCGCCAATGGTTGAACATCCGGCCACGCGCAGTCTTCGAAGAAGCGGCACTACGAGACGAGCTCGTGAAAAAAAATCGCCGCGGGAAAAAGCCCGTTCAGGCGCAAACAGTCTTTGCTCCGATCCGTGCGTCAAAATGGTTGCTGGTGGTGCACTTCCTTGGCCTTGTCTGCACGGCAACCGCGCTCGGGTTTGGCTGTTTCCAGCTCGTGCCGATCGGCGTTCCGCTACAATGGCTAGTTGTGACACACGTGATCGCTACCAGCATTCTGCTCGGTGCAACACTGTGTGCAGCCATGGAACTCACCTTCGGGATTGCACCTGGCGCGTTGTCCCTGGTGAATTGGCAAACGATGGCCAACCTTGCGTTGGGCTGCTGCGTGGCTGAATTGCTAGTGGGAGCGGTGCTGCTCGCCAGACCAATACGTGACGCGCAAGACTTGCAAGCAGTATTGCTTTCGCGGTTGTTCGCGATTTCTGTGTTGGTGATCTATTGGATTGCGTGGATCATTCCCCGGCGGGTTGCCAATTTCAAGCGTACTGGAAAAGCCACGGGTTGGGTTTCCCTCACGCTGGCCGCTTGGGTCTGTGTTCTCAGTCTCAGCGTACTGGCTGCTCTGCCTGGTGATTGGCCCTGGATGGATCTGTAGATTCTGCTTCGCCCACAATCGGGCGGGAGTAAGCGACGATGAATACGCTGCGAGTCACTCTCTGGGAAGGCGAGCGCGAGCTTTGGTCAGGCGAAGTAATCCCGCCGTTAGAGCTTGGTCGCCAAACCGTCGCTGAGCTTGCCGTGTTAGCAATCGAAGACCATCAGGCTTACCGGCGGCTAGCCATTGCACCGTTTTCGATTCGCAGCATTCCGCGACAAGCGATTCGCGTCGAATCGCAAAACCCCGATGAGCTGCGTATTGTCAACCTGCACAAGCAGCTCTCTTTTGGCATCGGCGAGTCGGGAGAGTCGCTGCAACCAACGCAGGTTTACATCTGCGATCGCCACACACGCATCGCTTTTCCTGAACGCCGCATGGTGGAAATTTCGATTGTGGACGAGTCGCCACCCAAGCATATTTCTTCAGCGCATGACAGCGCAAACTATCGCACCATCGAGTTTGATGCCAATTATTTCGGGGGCGCACCTCAAGCCAAGCTTAGCAAAGTTTTGGAAGGCGAACATGGCGAGACGCGCGGCCGTGCAGCGGTCGACCTAATACGCCTCGCGCTGGAAGTTGTGCGTAAGGCGGCCGGTTCCGACGAATTCTTCGATGCTGCCTGTGCCGCAGCTGCCGATATGGTCGATCTCAGTCGCGTCATGGTGCTGCTCTACGAAAATGGAAAATGGCAACCGCGAGCTGTGAAGATTGGCTTGGACTCACGCGTGGATGCGGCCAACGTTCGCTTTAGTCAAGAACTGGTTTCGCGTGTGCTCAGCACTGGCAAAACCGTAATTTACGACCCGAGTAGTTCAATGGCATCTTGCAGTTCCTCGATGATGCTGCTGGATGTGGTGGTGGCCTCGCCCATTACGGGCGAAAATGGCAAGCTGATCGGGGTCTTATATGGCGACCGAGATTTAGCCGGCTCAACGGGTGGCAGAACCATTGGCGAGCTCGAAGCGGCCCTGCTCGACGTCCTCGCTGGCGCGGTCTCTTCTGGGCTCGCACGACAGCGCGAAGAACAACGCCGCGCATCCCTAACTCAGTTTTTTTCGCCACGCATCGCTGAATTGCTTGAGTGCAACCAGGATTTATTAACTGGGCAGGACGCAGAAGTTACGGTGCTTTTCTGCGACATTCGCGGCTTCAGCTCCGTGGCGGAACGCGTGGGCCCGCAAATCACTATCGAATGGATCAACGATGTCCTGACCGAACTCAGCCAGTGCGTTATGCGTCATGACGGCGTACTGGTCGATTATATTGGCGACGAGCTGATGGCCATGTGGGGTGCGCCCGGCCAGCAACTGGATCACGCCGCACGGGCATGTCTAGCCGTATGTGAGATGCTCGACGTGCTGGAACCGTTACGCGAGCGTTGGCGCGAAGTCACGCCGGAAGGCTTCGGCTTCGGGATCGGCGTGAATACCGGAATGGCTCGCGTCGGGAATACGGGTTCGAGAATCAAATTTAAATACGGGCCACTGGGTAGCATGGTGAACGTGGCCAGCCGCGTGCAAGGTGTCACCAAATACGCGGGCGTGCGCGCGTTAATCACCGGTGCAACCGCGGCAGCAATCCAAGGCAAATCCTTTGACTTGCGACGTATTTCAACTGTTGAGGTCGTGGGAATCAAGGAACAGATCACGCTGCTGCAATTGGCCCACGATGAGCAGCCCAAGTGGCACTGCATGCGCGATAAATACGAGGCCGCTCTAGCGTGTTATGAAGGCGGTAACTATTCGTCTGCCGCCAGCTTGCTGGCCACCCTGGTGCATGAATACCCGGAGGATCAACCAAGCCTCATCCTGCTCGGCCGCGTCGTAGGTGCGCTGATTGATCACTCTAAGCCAGCCGATCCCGTCTGGCGGTTGCTCAACAAATAGACTTGTCTAAGCGAGTTGTTCTCGTGGTTCAGACAAGCTTGGCTCAAAACTCTTACCGGGGTGGATTGCGACGTTCCAATTCTTCCACTCGTTTGCGAAGATCTTTGAGGTCCAGTGCCAGCCGGACTGCCAGTCCGCGGAGCTCTTTATCACTGATTTGGTCGACAATATCGCGTGGGTTAATACCTTGCGCTGCAAAATTCGCTAGCGGGTTTGGAATCGCACGTAACGTCGCTAACTCTACTTCCAGTTCCCCAATTCGTTTCAGCACGCTGGCAAGCTTAGGGTGATTTGGCCCCATGGCCGCTTCCGCATCCTTCAGCCGCCTGAGCTCTTGTTCGAGATTCGAATCGCGGTCCGTCATATAGGCTTCTGCTGGCAAGATGCCCTGCCGTGGCGATGGACGAGTCGTCTGCCCAAAAACGCTGGCCACAAAAGCCACCAGTAACAGCCCGATCCACCCTGCGATGCTCTTGTTCATAACGTTCCTCTGCAATTTTTGTAAGCGGTCGGTTTCAGCAGCACATCCCAGTGGTGATCGAGAAAAACAGCGCAGCCGCTTAACCGACGCGTTGGTAAATGCCAAATGACGACTGCCTATGCTAAGATAACGTTCGGTATTCGCTAGTGTAACGTCGACACCGATAGGTAGTTATGCAAAATTTTTTCATCCCCTTGGTCTTGTTCGCAGCGGTAATTGGCCAGTTCGCGACCGCGCAGACTTTGCAATTACCGGTCACGGCAGACAACTCCATTGTCATGGTCGATGGAGAGTGGAACGAAAATGCCGGGAGCAGAGGGCAAATTCGCATTAAGGGAAATCAGCACATCGTCGCTATGGCCTTCGACTTGTCGGCCATTCAAGGCAAACGGGTCAAACGCGCAACCTTGGTTTGCCATCAGTCGGAGCAGGCT
This sequence comes from Pirellulales bacterium, assembly GCA_038215215.1. Classification (GTDB taxonomy): domain Bacteria; phylum Planctomycetota; class Planctomycetia; order Pirellulales; family Pirellulaceae; genus Aureliella. Next base: position 564 of record JBBQRC010000529.1, on the reverse strand, counting down.
ATTTCAGGCGTGACGCTGTCAACCATTGCCGCCCCTTGGGACGAACTCCGTTCCAACGGCCTGACTGCGGGCTTGCCTGAGGTCACTGGCTGGGGATATCCTGCCGCACGCTTTCCTGCCGTGATGGGAGGTAATGCATTCACGCTCGTGCACCAATCGAATTCGGATGCCCGCGATGGTAAATACTTTTGGGATGTTTCCCCTGACATCGTGCATGCCATGGCCAGCGGTATCGCTTATGGAATCGCCATTCATGAACATGACGCAGATGTCCGTCGCAATCCAACTATCTTTGCTCGCGAACAGAGTGCAAAAAAGCCCTATCTGAGCGTTGAACTGGACGATCGGGCTAATGCAGAAGTGGTGCCCGAACCGCCTATGGTGGTGCCAGTCCTCAATCCGAGCCACGACACCGCCACGCTGCGTGTCACACCTCGTGCAGGCACGTTTGCTTATGAGGTTCACATCGATGGTCAACCGCTTGGCCGCCATAACATTCCGCTGGCGAAGGGAACTGCTACTCAGGATATCGTGTTACGCGACTTGGCGGGCCTTCAGCACCTT